>CAZDIQ010000001.1:0-73922 GCA_964505525.1 uncultured Acidimicrobiaceae bacterium
TGGAAGATGCCGTATGCCTGCATCGGATGCTCCATGCGGGCCTCGACCCGTTCGATTGCAGCGCTCACACTGACCTCTCGATGGACTGGAACGGATTGTCGCTTGCCTGGTCCATGACGATCAACACGCTCGGAAACGGAGCGTTGTGGAACCTCACAGCGACCTCCGGGCAGCAGCGATCTGTGCCGGAGTGAACTCACCGGCCGGAGCCGCGAGGACGAGGAGCGCCAGCGTCGAGCAGAGCGTGCTCGCCTTCGCCTGCGCCTCAGCGATCGCCTCCGGCGTCGTGAAGTCCGCCATCTTCGGATCGCGGAGCCAGTCGGCGTGAGCCTGCGCTCGGGCGAGTCCTCGGGTGGCCGTCATGACCGCCCGGCCGTAGCTGCCCTTGGCCGCCCGCAGACGCTTGTCGGCATCCTTCTGCGCCGCGCTCATCGCGCACCGACCAGGATGACCAGAGGCTCGATGGGAGCCGGTGCGCCCCAGAAGTCGGCCGGAGCCGAGAGGTAGGGGTGATCGCCCGGACGACCGGCAGCGACGAATGCTGCCCGATCGGCCGAGAAGTCTCCGGTGAGTGGTGGGTAGGTGATGGTGAACCGCATCACATCGCCTGGTGATACGGATAGGCCGCCACGTACAGATACCCGGCCGACGCACGCGTATCACCCAACACAACCACCTTCGACGTCGAAACGATATGCACCACCCCCGCCTTCCTCGTATGCAACTGACCGTCCAACAACATCCGACGGACCGACGCGACCAACATCCCCGGAGGAACATCCGCCTCCAAGTCCTCCAAGAAACCGGTGAGGCCACCACCGTCATACGTCGAGCAACGATCCCACGGAATATCGACATGCCCATCCTGCGTCACGATCACCCGCGCACCCCACGCCGCGACAACATCATCCGGAACCTCGCTCCCCAACCCGAACGCCAACTCGACCGTCATCCTGATCTCCCTTCAACGAACTCAACCACACCAGTCACCACAGCCAACCGCAACGCCATCGACGACCCCCGATCGAAATACCCGCGACAAACCGGTTCAACCGGCTCCCCCTGATACAGATGCGAATGACACGGAATACACGACTCCGCCGCGTCAGCGTCCCGGACCATCTGGTCACGACGAGCGTCATCCACCGGGCTGTTCGAACCGAAGATGCACGACCCGCAACGAATGCGACGGACATGCACCTTCCCGTCAACGAACGTGCGGGCCATCAGGCGTACGTCGACATCGTCACCGGGTTACCCGACCACGTCGAGCACCACCCGTACGAGTTGATCGCGACACCAATCTCGCGACGGCCGCCACCACGAGTATCGACGTGCAGCTTGCGGCGGATCGGCTTGCCCGGCTTCGGGATCACGTTCCCGTCACCGTCGCGGGCCGGGACCGTCTTATAGGTCATGAACCCGACCTCATCCGAAACGGACGCAGCGACCTCCTGCAACGTGAGAAACACGACACCCTTCGCCGACTCCGTCCGCTTCACGACCACAAAGAAGTCGATGTTCGTCTGGTCATACCCCCACGAATAACTGAGGATGTCCCCCACCTGGTAACTGCTCTCTCGCATGCTGGTCCCTTTCTCGATCCGACAAGATAAGTGTACCACGACATGCTACGGAACGCAAGTCAGGAGGCCGGACGAGGCCACCGAAGATCCGGCAACTTCCGACGCCCCACCGTCGACGGCAACGGCCCCAACCGCTCCAGCATCTCCCGATACGTCGGCACCCCGAACTCTAAACACACCCGCACAAAGTCCCAATCCACCGGCCGCCACACCGCCACCAGAAACCGCGACGTCTGCCAACGACCCAAACGTTCCAGCCACTCCACCTGACCATCACCAAACGAACCGCGCGGCCCCTTCAACTCGACGATCACCATGCCCTTCTCCGCATGCGCCAACGACAGATCAGGCCAACCCCTATGCCCCTTGATCGCCGTTGCATGCCGCCCCGACGCCGACCTCGAACGGCGCTCCGCGTGAGCCCGCCAGCCGTACACCGTCGCCTGCTGAATCAGCTTGTCCTCGAAGGCGTCCTCATCCGGGACGAACCGATCACCGAACAGGTCACGGTCCATCCAACTCCACCGCGACGTTCCCCGCCATTGCCCGCAACCGGTCCCGTTGATCCAGCTTCCCCGCCCGCTCATACCGCTCCGACTCCGCCAAGAACAAAGCGCCCGCCTTCACCAGATTCCGGTCACGATCCGCAGACGGCTTCCACCACGACGGATGCCACGGCCACAACAAACCCTGCGTGTCCGGAGGGGCCAGCACCGCATGCGTCAAATACAGATAGCAGTACCCGGCCTGCTCCAACACGCCCTCCGCATGCGCGTCGTCATGGCCGTGCGTCCAGCCCTCCACCCGGATCTGACGGAGCCGCTCCGCGACAATCAACTCCTGACCGCGACTCACTCCCACCCCCGCAACTCAGCCCCGTTGAGACAGAGCCTCGCCTCAGCCTCCGCCTTGTAGCCGCCCGCCACAATCGTGTGCCCATCATCCACCGTGATCTCCACGTAGACACCATCGACGTACTCAGCCGCGGAGATCGTCTTGCCGACAAGCTCCGGGATCGAAGTGCGGACCTCGGCCATCACTCAGTCCCAGCGAACAGATCGGCAGGTTCCTCCGGCATCGGCACGTCATCAGCCAACGGACCGTCCCCCTCACCCTCCGCGTCAGGATCAACCTGCGGCTCCGGCGAAGGATCAACGTTCGTTGCAGCTTCACCCGAAGCTCCAACATCCACCCCCTGTTCGTTGGAGGTTTCCTCCACAACAGTCGAGGCCTCAGACTCCCCGAACGGGGCAAGCCGTTGCGTCACCCACTCCTCGATCTCGGCCTGCCGGTCCGTCGTCCATTCCGTCGGGCGACCGAACTCGGCGACCATCAACGCCTTGAACTGGCTGCGCGCCTCCTGGTCGACGATCGTCTCATTGATCATCGCGACGATCGTCGCCGACTCCGACGAGTCGACCCGAGCCACACCCGAACCGAGCCACGCCGCGAACTTCTCGGCGGGTTCGTGAGTCCGACCGATCGTGACGACCTCATCCGCGATCGGCTTGCACCGAGACTTCGAGATGATCAGCCGGTGCTCCAGATCCATGTCGGCGACGACGGTGAACTCGTACTCCACCCCCGACCGTTGCTCCGGCTGCATCCCGATCTTCTTCGGGATGCTGACCTTGTGCCCCTTGCGGTTCGTGGTTTCCTCCAGGACGTACTCCATCTTGGAACGCATCGTCACGATCACATGGCACTTGGCGTGGATGATCGCGTCGAGCATCCCGCGCTGGGCGGGGGTGCCTTCCTTCCATCCGGTGAACGAGTTTCCGGACCGTTGCGACGCGTTGTCGACCACGTCGAGGGTGCCGCCCTCGCCGTTCCAGAAGTGGGTGAGTGAGTCGATGACCAGCACACCGTCCGGGCCGAGTTCCTCACCGGCAGCTTGGATGATGCCACGCAACGTCACCGGACTGTACGGAGGGGACACCGGCAGATGCCCGAACTCGTACGGGTCCTCCCAATAATTCAGTCGCGCCACGTCCTCGCCCGGTGTCGGCGCGTAGTAGGCGGCGGACCTGTTCTCAGTGTCGACCAGACCGATCGGACCGTCCGGACCGGCGATGATCCGCGCCCACTGCAACGCTGTGTACGTCTTGCCGGAGCCGGTCGGCCCGTCGATCGCGACACGGGCTTTCAGCTGCTCCTTGACCGCAGGCTGGAACAACGTCATGTCAACACCACACCTTGAACAGCACCGGCCCGAGCCGCAGTTCGCCGTCCGGCCGCGAGGCACCCGTAGCCCCATCAGCCTTCGTGAACGCCATCTCCGAATAGCCCGGATCAGACACCTGGACACGGCACCACGCCCACACTTCGCCACCCTTCCAGCCAGCAGGCGTCACCACCTGATGCACCACCCAGCCGACCGACTCCATGTTCAAGAACTCGGCGGCATCAACCGATGGCGATGGAGGACGCGCGCCCGCAGGGACAGACAGTTCAGACTCGTTACTCATCCCGTCAGTGTGACATGACAGGCGACACCGTTCAGCGAGAAGCACCCATCTTGAACGTCCGCACCGCAGGCTTACGGGCCATGTGGAACCGGCGCACCTTCGGACCGAACCGTTCCGAGATCCGAGCGATCCGTTCCTCACGAGCCAACTCGACGACCGCGTCGACGATGCCCTCGTCCGGGACATCCTCGACGGCAACCTCAATCGTGCTGCCATCCGCTGTGAACACTTCGACCACATCGTTCGGGCATTCGTCGCAGTCATCCGGCAGCAACGCCCCGGACGCCACCAGCGCATAGACCTCGTCGTGATCCATCGCCACAGCGATCTCGCCGGGCATGATCGCCATACCAGCCGACGCCGCCAACGACTGCGGCATCTTGAACCCAGAGTTGTTCACAGCGAGCAGCGCGACACACTCACGGGGACGACCATCAACCGTCCGCCAGTCCGGGGAGATGTCCGACCCGCGGAACGCCCGCAACCGGGCCGGTGACACATCCGGCCGCATCGCTCCCGACACCCAGATACCGAACTTGTCCTCGTACGGGACGACATCAGCGACCGCCGACGACGTGTCCGCGTAGAACGCCTGAGCATCCGAGGCACGCCACCGCAGATCCGGGTGCACCGTGTCCATGACAATCGGTCCGGTCCGGACCGTGTTGCCCTCACCCGTGACCACACTGCCGTTCCGGAACGCCGCATAGTTCGTCTGCGACCGAGGCACCGGGACACACCGACCGGCGAAACTGATATGGCAGGTACCCCACGCAGCGATGTGACCGAACACTCGACCGTTCGACAGGACCGTCAACGGGGTCAACTCGGTCGCCGACGGCTTCTCGAACCATTCGGCCGGAGGCGCGACCGGGATCGTCGAACCGCCCGACGCGACAAGCGTCTCAATCGAATCGCACGGCGACCAGATGAACGCCGTCATCCCCTCCGCCTCACCCGACGCGGCAAGCGCGTCGGCGAGCGGCGACATGCGGTCCAAGTCGAAGCCGATGAACGCCTCCGTGAACGCCTGGAACGGGGTACCGGTCAAACCCATGATCCGGCCCGACGTGATGATCTGACGGGCACCCGAACCCTTCGACGCGGCAACATCGAACGTCGCGACCTTGTCAACGTCGATCGACACGCCCCGCATGATCCCACGGTCCAATGCCTCCGCGAACGTGCGGGCATCCGGAGTGATCGTCGGGTCAACGAAACCGGTCGCGAAGATCTCCTTCGTGCCCTCGACCTCGCCGTCGCGGCGTTCGATCGTGTCCACCCGGCCACCCAGCTTCGCTCCGTCATGGCCGTCCCCGCCGACCGGGTTCTCCAACTGCACCATGAACGGCAACGGCAGTTCGCGCCACTCCAACGCACCCGGCGCGATCCCCCGGCTGTCACCAGTCTCCAACCCTTCGACCGCGATCACACCCGACCAGGGAATCATCTCACCCCGCTCGATGTACTCTGCGGCCAACCCGCCCGTGACCGAGAACGTCGACATGCTCAACATGGCGACAGCCTACGATCAGCCGCCAAGCTGTGCGAGGATGCCCGGCAGTTGCACATTGACCCGGTCGTCGACCGTAGCAACCATCCGCGTCCGGACCGGGTCGCTGATACCAGCAGCAGCGAGCCGCCGATCGAACCCGGCGACGTCGAAACCCTGCAACTTCGACAACTGGAACGCCGCCTCCTGATCCGACATGTCGCCATACAGGCGCCGACCCTGAGTCGACGACCGCAACGTCGACGGTTCCACCCACGTCTTGCCCGGAGCGAACGACGGCTTGTCGGCACCCATCGCCCGGTACTGGCCGGAGCCGCCGACGTCAATCCGGTACAAGGTGCCACCAGACGTGAGGACGTTGTCGCCGCCCATCCCGTACGCATCCCACGACGACGCCAACGCGTCAGCGTGGAACCCGTTACGTGCCTGCATCTGAATGTCCGGGGTCACGTCCGAACCGACGATCTTGCCGAGCGAACCGTCCGGTTCCTGGATCGCCTTCTTCGCGATGAACGACCGGCCCTCATGATCGAAGATGGCGGTGTCGTCCACCGGGACGCCCAGCTGCCGGTACAGCATCTGTGATGCCAACTCGGACTCGGCGTGCTGACGGGACTGGGCGGGCTTCACAAGATACTTCTGGCCGTCCTCGTCGCGGTACCAGCCGCCGCCGTTCGAGCCGAGAGGGCCACCCGTCTTGTGCATCGCGTCGAACTCGGCCATCGACGACGGCATCGACGAGACAGGCGCATGAACCGCCTCCATCTCCGCTGCGGCCGCCTTCTGCTTCTTCGTGTACGCCGCCTTCTGCCCCGGTGTCATCGAGTTGTAGTCGGTGGGCGGAACGGCCCCGCCGCTCTTGGTCCACTTCCCGTTCGCGTCGCGAGGGACATCCCCCCCAGCAAACGCGAACGACACCGGGATACCCGACATCGCGATCCGTTGCGTCAACGACATCCCATGCCGTTTGCTGTCGATCGACTCGCGGGCACCGAACAGACGGGCCTGGCCGAGCAGCTGAGTCATCGGCACCGAAACTTCAACGACACGCATCCGGCGCGGAGACTCACCGACCGACAGCGTCGCCTCCGCCGCCCAACGATGATGCCCGTCGAGAATGAACCCGTCCGCTGACACCATGACCGGCTTATCGCCGGGCTCCATCCGGCCGGAATGAATCGCTGTGATCATCTGGCCGACCTTGCGGCCGTCCAGCTGGTTCTGCGTCGCACGCAGTTCGGCCGGGTCCTTCGTCGTCACCCGGCTAGTGATCCCCCGCTCACCGAGGTAACCGACGAAGTCATCAACCCGGTCCGACGGGATCTGCGGCATGTCATGACGAGCCAACTGATTGTCGGCCACCGCCCCGAACAGATTCGGGTGACCGTCGATCGTCACCTTCGTCAAGTCGGACGAACCTGGCCGGGTACCCAACTCCTCGATCAACGGGACAGCAGCAGCCGAACCGACGGTCACCTTGCCGCCGTCGATGATGACGTCTGCGTCACCGACTGCCGAGGCGTGAGCAACGCCACCGCCCCTCGCCCAGCGGCCCCACGAATCGCGGGGGACGTCCGACGACTTGAACACGACCGTCCCGGTGGCAGCAAACTCGCCGAGCCCAGACCCGCTCTCCACGATCGTCGCGCGCGGTTCCCGCTTCGAGATACCGGTGTTGTCGATCACGATCCACTCGTCCATCAAGCCGCGGGACGACCGGAAGTTCTCGAAGTTCTTCGTCGACCCGTTCGGCAGACGCGACTGTTCGATGTACGAACCCGGCACGTAACGGCCGCCGTCCTGCCACCGCTTGAACGCGGACGCCTTCGACTCGGACACCGGGACCTTCACGAACACGCCACGCACCGAGTAGCCGTCGTTACGGAAGTTGCCGATATCACGGGCCGGACTCGACGCCATCGTCTTGTCGATGACGACGTTCATGCCACGAGCACGAGCCTCGATCACCATGCGGTCAGCGATGTGACCGGACTCGACATGCAGCAATGCGGCATGTTCCCCGTCCGTCATGCCCGGCACCCGTCGCACCATCCCCCGGTCCAACATCTCCTGCTTCACGCCGTCCGGGTCGATATGCAGGAAGCCGTCCGAGTCGACGAACGAACCACGCGTCTCGCGGCCACGATGGAAACCGTCAGGATGATTCAAGGCCGAACCCTTACCTGCCCCCGGAGGCCCACCCAGGAACACGACCTCACGGTCGTAACGTGCGTCGCCGGACATCATCTTGTCGATGATCTCGTTGTGTTGTGCTGTGCGTTCAGCCGTCCATTCGTTGCCCGGCAACGCGTCATGTTGAGCGACCGTCGAAGCCGGGCCGTGCATATCCAGGTTCTCCAACACGGCGCTCCGGGCGTCGCCGACATCCGGGGCCGCAGCCAACCGATCGGAAAGATCGGAGATCGCCACATCAGTCTGAGCCGACGTAGCCCGACCAATCTGAGCGTCGCCGTGCAAGTCCGGGGCGCCGACCCCGCCCGCAGTCGGACCCTGCTGCGGTGCGCCCGGCGCCGAAGCGCACCCGGCACCCTTACACCACTTGCCGTCCGGTGCACGCGGGACACCAGCCGTCGGGCCACCACCACGGTTACCACGGAACTCGGCGCGCTCGCCGCCGCAGGTAGGGCACACCGCGAACAACCGGAACGTGCGGACCTGGTCACCCTCCCAGAACATGATCTCGTCGAACTCGACACGGCCGGAACCGTCACCGAGCGTCACGCCCCGAGACTTCTCGACGGTGAGCCCGGCCGCTGCCAGACTCGCAACCAACACCGACTGGGCGTCGCCCATCTCAACGAGCGGCCCCATCACGCCCTGACCGATCACGTCGCAGGAGAACGGGGCGACCCCCGCCGAGAACTCGTCCAACGACGCGGCGAGCACAGCAGCGTCGGCGTCGACAACAGCCGCCAGCGCAGTCACCTGATCGGATCGGAACGCGACGGTGAGCACGACCAGATGCTAGTCAGACGGCATCCGGGAGAGCGTCGTACACGGCCCGCGCTTCCTCCTCGGTCATCAACCCGAGATGCTGCGCCGACGTGATCGTCGCGTTCGACACGTTGTTCACCACGTCAGCGCCGCCGTCCGTCTCCGGATACTGCGGGGTGTCCCGATACACGAACTGGGCTGCCGCCGCAGCACCAAACTCCTCCAACGTGAACTCGCCGTCATGCAACCGTTCGAGCAGAGCGAGGAGCTTGTTCACGAATCCAGTGTACGAGAACGACCGACACGGAACCGGCGCATCCTCAGCTGCACCTTCGGTGCCCCCTGCCGTTCGGTCAGATTGTCGATGATGTCCTGGAACACCGGCTTCTTCACGTAGGCACCCTCACGCCGATAGTTGACGTCGTCGATCTGCACGAACCGGTCCAGCTTCAAGAACGACTCCCGCTCCGACTTGTCCCAGTCACCCGAACCGATCGACGGTCGGTCACCGTCACGCCCAGCCTTCGACGTCAACTGCACACCGACCAGGTTCTTGCCGTCCTTCGTCCGTCCGATGATCAGCACCGGACGGTCCTTCGACTGGCGCGGGTCCTCCTCGAACGGCACCCTGGCCCACACGATCTCGCCGGGGTCGGCGTGACCGTCCGGGTGGCGCGGCCGGTACGCGATCCGAACGTCCTCGAACGGGACATCCGGAAGAACACCAGCCGGACGCGTCGGACCGCCAGGCGGCGGCGGGATACGACGACCAGGCGGCGGCGGGATCGGACGACCGGAACCGCCCGGCCCACGAGTCCAGCGGCCATCCGAGTCGCGTGGCACATCAGCCGACCCGGCAGCGACCAAAGCCTCCTCGACCGGCGGATAGACGTACGGGTCGAAGTCCGGGTCGTCGTCAACGATGTCCGCCCACCACTCGATCACCGTCGACGCGGCACCGTCGCTGACGATCTCCAACTCGGTGTCAGCCATCCGCGCTTGCGTACTCATCAGTCGACCAACTCCACTTCCATGTACCGGTAATGGCGTCCCTGGTTGCCGTAACTGTCGCCCGGCGTGATGTGATCAGAGATCATCGTCACTCGATACTTGCTGTTCGCGGGCATGATCGTCTCCGACTCGTGCGTGTAGGACACCAATGATGGCACCCGCCGCGAATCGGTGAGCTTCACGATGACACGACGGTTGCCATGATCGGAGAACGACTCGGCGATGTTGAGGTCAACCGACCATGACCCGAACCCCTTGTCGACGTAGACGTCGCCGACCTTCAAGTCCAATTCCTGCATCGTCGAACCCGAACCGGAACCCTTGCCCCGATACATCTGCCGGGGAGCCGGTGTCGCCGCAGGCCCCTTGTACGCCGACTTCATGTCGGCGACCTTCTTGGTCACAGCAGGGCCGTGACTCTCGCCGCGTTTCATCGTGCCGTTCATCGGCCCGTACCCGGACCCGCCATACGAGTCGATGGCATACCGCTGATCCGTCGTCAGCTTCGCTGATTGAGCCGACTGACGTTGCGAATGGTGACCCTTACCGACGTCCTCGCCCTTCAACGGTCCGGCAGCCTTCACCGAGTTCATGAACGACTCGCGCGCGGCGCCCCCGGTGTAGGTGTGGACCTCGTGCGCTCCAGCCGGACCGGACGTCTTCGCGCCCTTCAAGTTCTGGCCCTTCGTGTACGCCGCCTTCTGCCCGGACGTCCACGAATCCCACTCCGGAGGCTTCGGAGTTTCGAACTTGTTCGGCTGCTTCGGGTTGTTCTTCTTCGTCCACGCCGCCTTCTGACCCGGAGACATCGACGACCAGTTCGCTGGCTTACCGACCGCGCCCGGCGCGGCGACAACCGGCACAGCCGTCGGCTTCGCCGGGAACCCGGAGGCCACCCCGTTCTGCATCTTCGCCGTCGCCAGATGCGAACGAGGGATCTGTTCGTCCTGATAACCGGACGCTTTCAAAGCAGAGACGTTCGCCTGATAGTCGGCCTCATGAAACTTGGCAAGCGACGCCCGTTCTTCCGGGGTGTGACTCGCCTTGACCTGATCGACGGACTTGCCGGAGTGGTGAGCGATCAGAGCGGCCCGCTTCTCATCCGACATGGCGTCGATCTGGTCATCGGTGAACATGACCCGAGCCCCCGTCGGGTTCGGGCCACCCGTCGGTCGACGTTCCCCCGTCTCACGCAACACGGCACGACGAGACTCCCTCGGCCCGGCCGCGTGCCCGTCGTTGTAGCCCAACTGTTCGTTGAGCACCTTGCGGTCAGCGATGTGCTGATCGTTCATCGCGCGCATGGCGTCGCGACGCTCGTCCGGAGTTGACGGCGTCAGCTTCGGAGCGTTCTTCGCCAGGTAGGCGTCGACCGTCGCGTCCGACGCCCCGTCCACGTCCGGCTTGTCCAACGTCCTACCACCGTCGATCTTCGAGGAGATGTGGAACTGCTTCATCTCCTCCAATTCGGCGGCCTTCGCCAGCTTCTCCTGTTCGGCGTCGTACGCCGCCTGCTTCGCCGCGGCAGCCATAGCAGCGTTCTTCTTCTTCGTGGCGGCCGCCTTCTGCCCCGGCGTCATCGGAGACATGTCCATCTCCAACTGGCCGTTGCACTGTGCGCCTTTGCACCACTTCCCGGTCGGGTCGCGAGGCACCGCGGCAGCCGACGCGGTCACCGCCTCGATCCAGCCACCACAGTCCGGGCACATCATCGACGCCGACGCGACCAACGGATCATCCAAGTCGTAGATGTGATCCGGGTCAACGACCTCACCGCCGACGATCCACTGGTCATACGCACCGAAGAACGGCGACACCCGCCGCGTCGCGAGGAGCCCCTGGACGGGCTGATCGAAGACGTCCAAGTCCGGGTCGTCCCAGCCAAGTGGGAACGCCACCACTTCGTCGTCGATCCGGTCAGTCGCCTCGGCCTCCGTGAGCGCGGCGAACCGGACACGAATCACCGACAGGCCAGCAGCCTCCCAGGACGGCCGTACCGGATACGGCTTCTCCCCGCGATGCTTGTTGCAGCCCGAGCATGACGGGATCAGGTTCGGGAACGACTTGATTCCACCGTACGATCCGCCTTCGTTCAACGTCAGGATCTTGTCCTGCTCCATCGACGCGTGACCGCCGCGTCCCTTCGGGGACGTCTTGATCCCGCAGTGAGTGCACGGCACATACCCGCGCTTGTTACCGCCGTACTCGTCGAACAAGGCTTCGCCGCGGGCGCGGCGTGTCGCCGCCGAACCACGGTTGTCGCCACCCGCCCGGCCCTTACCTTCCTTCGCTTTCTGGGCCTGCTCCTTATTGTGGGCGATCTTCTCCGCTGACGGCTGCGGCACATCGCGGGCCTTCTGATTCGACAGGGCCTGCGTCTCGGCTAGCTCGGCTTCCGACGCGAACCATTCGGCCGGGGCCGACACACGAGCCTGCGGCGACTTCTTCGCGAACTCGGCCGCGTCCATCGTCTCCAACATCTGGCCTTCGTTGCACTGTGCGCCTTTGCACCACTTCCCGGTCTGGTCGCGTGGCACCGCAGCGATCCCGGCAGCGAACTCCGACGGCACTTCTGGCAGGCCGCACCGGGCACATACCGAAACGGTCGAAGCGATGAGGACCTCGCCTGGCAGTGAGATGGGCTGAATGGTGTCTGAATCGACCGGTATGCCGTTCACGACGTACTGCGTGTAGTCCAGGTCATCGACATAGTTGACGGTGAGAGGACCGACGAGAGTGGTCAACCGTGGCAGGTCGTCACGGGTGAGAGCGAAGTCGCCTCCGCCGATCATGTCCCAGCCGTAAGCCCGAGCCGACACGGTCTGACCGTCGACCCATCCGGCAGCGGCCACGAGCCCGCTAGCAGCCCGGAAACAGGACGTGCACGACGGCAGCAGATTCCCGGCAGCGAGCGACCCTCCCGCCGACCACGGCACGATCGGTTCCGGGACGATCATCGCCATCCCGGCCGTCGGGTCATCAGTCAGCTTCAACCCGCAATGCACACACGGCACGAAGCCACGGTCGTTCCCCCCGAACTCGGCGTACAGGTCCGAACGAGCCCGGTTCCGGGCAGTGACCGACGGTGCCCGCGTCGACCCGGACAACTCGACCCGGCCAGCACGGCCCCGCTTGTACCGGGCACGCTTCTGAGCGGCACCGAACACGGCCCGCGGCGAATAACCCTGCGCGGTGAGAACCGTGTCCGAGCCGCGCATCGTCGCTCGTAGCTGCTGGATCAGCTGACCACGAGTCATCGAATGACGACCGACAATCCCTTCACCGCGGGCGTAGGCGAGCAAGGTCGAACGGTTCATCTGATCGAACCGGTCCGGGCAGTCCGGGCCTCCCGCCAACCCTTGCAGGCAGAGGGCGCGCAGCACCGCGGCTTGCAGTTCGCCACGGTTCATCGTCGACCGGCCGTCGATCGACAAGGTTTGCGCCTTCGCTGTCAGTTCGGCCTTCGTCGCGCCGATCACGCGGCGGGCCTCGGAGCCTTCGACGTAGCCAAGCTCGCACCGGCAGTTCACCCTCAACTCGAACGGCAGCAGCGGGTCGCCGGGGTAGCGGGCCTGGTAGCCGCCGACTGTGAACGTCGACCCGAACGGGACCGTTTCCTGGTCGGCTGCGGCATGCTCGAACCTGACCCGGATATCTCGTTGCGTGATCCAACGCAACGCCGCGGGCTGCGCGTCCTGCATCCCTTCGAACAGGCCGCCGTTCGCTGCGCCCTGCAACTCGGTGCGAGCCACCTGATCGGCGATCGCGTCAGTGAACGGCCCGTCCGTCGTCAGTCCCTCGCGGACCGAGGCAGCATCCCATGCCAGCCCGGACTGTTCACGAGCAGCGATCCATTGATCGAGTCGCAACCGGATCGACGGGGCATAGTCGATCAGGCCAAGCAGTTCCGACGCGGCATGACCTACCCGCAAACCGAGCACACCGAGCACACCGAACGTGAGCACCCCGGCCATCAGACCGTCCAAGGTGGCGTCGCCCATCTCGTCGGAGATGTGCTCGGTGATGATCTCCTCCCACTCGTCGTCGGTGATCAGCTGCTCGTCGTTCGCTGCGGCCGTGAGCGTGCCATGCCGGGCAGCGATCCGCGGGGCCACCAGGTCCGCGGCAGCCTGGTAGGCGCGCCGGAACGCTTCGAGGCCGACCAGCCATGTCTCGTCGTCGAGCAGCTGGACTGGTTCGGAGTCGACCGCTTCGGCCAAGTCCATCGCCACGGTCACACTCCGACAGGAGCGAGGACAGCCTGCTCGACGATCCCCGCGACCATTGCCTGCGGGACGCGCAGCCCGTTGACCGGACGGATATCACGCAACAGGTTGTCTTCGGCGTACTGCTGCATGTCCTCGGCCAGCCGGAACGCTGCGAACGATGCCCGGTCAGCAGCGTCGCGCGGTTCGAACCCGACTCCTTCCAGATAGTCGGACATCCAGGCCCGAGTCTGAATGGACAGTTCATCCCACGCGTCCTTCAACAGCACCTTCGGCGTCAGGGAGAACTCGGTCAACTCGCCAGCGGTGACCATCGACATGACCTGCGTCGCACGGACGTGCTTCACCCGGTCACGCAGGATCGGGTTCTTCGTCTTCGCCAGATTCACGATCCGGTTCCCGGCGCGTTCCATCGCCCGGCCGAGAGCGGCGTCAGCGGCAGTCGTCAACCGTTCAACCATCATCGACGCGACCACAGCCTCATCAACGTTCGCCGGTTCCTCCGAACCGGTAGCAGGCACAGTCTCATCGGGTGCCACCGGATCGTTCTCCGTCGTCTCGTTGTCGAGCGGGGTGCCGACCTGGCCGATCTGCTCCGCGTCGACGTCCTCCATGCCAGAGATCAACGGCAGCAACTTCGCGTACACCGCTGGCTGCGTCGACACCAGCTGCCACAGACGACGCTGACGGATCGTGTCCTTCGACGCCAGGTCGGCCTTGCTGAACCCGTTGGCCGTGAGAATCGCCTCGTCCGACAGCCAGTCAGCAAGGTCACGGGCCGACTTCGCTTCGTCATTCCGGGCGATGACCGGCGACGGATCAAACTCAACCTTGAACCCGGCGGCCTCCTCCTCAGACATGCCCTCGAACGCCATCAGCATCGGACGCAGATACGAGTTCGTGATGAAGTCGGCGATCAGCTGCCCGATCGGCTGGATGTGCTTGACGATGAACTCGGCGTCGATGTTCGCTGCGGTCCAATGATTCGCCGTCGACTTGCCGGACACGATCTCCGGAGGGGCGTCCAAGCCTGCCGCCAACCGGCCGAGCGCCTCTTGACGGAGCGACTGCAACGACAAGGCATCCAGGTCGCGGGCCAGCACGATGATCTCAATCCCGGAGCCGCCCTCGCGGCGTGGCCCGGTGATCGCCAACGGCATTACCCGTGACGCCGACGTCGGGTCGAGCAGCGGGGCCGTCATGTGTTCGAACAGTTCGTCGACGAAGTCCGGTTCGCCGTCCTCGACGTCAGGGTCCGAGTCGTCGAGCGGCGTCGCGCCCATCACCTGCAAGTCGTCCGGGATGTAGATGAGGTTCGCCGGGATACGCGACTTAGCGATGGCGTCGACCACCTGTGTGAGCGTGACGATCTCCTGCAAGATGGGCAGAACCCGGCGAACCTCAGAGTCAGCCAGATCCGAGTAACGCGGCGACGACCGCCAGATACGAGCCGTGTACGACTCGTCGTCCATCGGGACGGCCTCTGTGAAGTTCGCCCGCTTCCGCATCAACTTGCCTTCGGCGTCAACGTAGACCTCGTCGACCGACAGGAACTCCCACACCAAGTCCTGGTTCTCGTCGTTCGTGCCGCACAGATGCGCCTCACCCGTGCAGTACAAGTTCCAGGCGCAGCGGCGCACAAGGTCTTCCATGCCGCCCTGCGGGCCGACGAACGCCCGCATCACGTTCGACGGCCGGTCGTCGTAGTCGTCGTCGGTTTCGTCCTTGTCGTCGATGGCCGGGTCGTTCGCCAGCCAGCTGGCCTGTTCCTTCGACCACTTCCGGACCGGGAACGAGCACAACGACACAGTGTTCGCCTGCAAGTTCAGCACCGCCCCGAGTTCCCCGACCTCGATCGCGAAGTCCATCGACTTCTGCTGCCACGTCCGGTCGGTCTTCGACATGAGCCGACGCCGCGAACGGATGACCCGATCCTCGTCGCTGATCTTGCGGAGCGCCGACGACGACACTTTCGGGTTCCGGGACGGTTGCTGCATCGCGAACTCGACCGGCTTCGTGGAGAACAGACGCTTCTTGCCCTCATCCAACGACACAGGCTTCTTCGGTTGACGCGCCATCGGCGTCACGCTACTCAACCGCGGACAGAGATTCAGCGACCGGCGACCAGCAGATCGCGGGCTTCGACCAGACGACGGAAGTCGTCGGCCGAACCGCCCGCGTCAGGATGCAACCGTTTCGCCGCCGTCCGGAACGCGGCCTCTACCTCATCGGCGTGGAACAACGCCGAGAACAGGACGTCGGCTTCCGTTTCCATGAACCGCTTCGCTTCGTCGTACGACATCGCGGCGGGCATCGGCATGCCCGAGCCGAGTTCGTTCCAGCCCTTGTACTGCTGACCGTCACGGGCGATGCCGTACCGGTCCACGAGCCGCAGAGCTTCCAGTCCGAGAGCGACAGCGCGGACGTTGTCCTGCCACACAGGCCGCCCGCTGCCCCAAGGTGAGTGGATGAACTTGTCCGACGCATACCGCAACGGCCCGTACTGCGACTGGAACGAAACGATCACACCGTGATAGCCGGGCGGGCGGGCGTCGGCCCGGATGCCGCCGTCTCGACGGAAGTCCTTCGGACGGATGTCGACCTGCAACACGATCTCGCAACCCGCGGTGGCGATCATGTCGACCTCGCGGAACAGCAGGGACTTCGTCTGCGTCCACGTCGAGTCGAACCGGGACCGTTGCGGGTTCGGTTCACGCTTGAACGGCCACCCGGATTCGAACGGCCGGGCTACCAGCCGGTCAGTCACCGTCGTCCTTGCGGGCCTCGGCTTCGTCCGGTGTCTCAACCACGATGTGTAGTTCGTCCTCGTCCAGTTCCTCCAAGTCG
Source organism: uncultured Acidimicrobiaceae bacterium (assembly GCA_964505525.1). GTDB lineage: Bacteria > Actinomycetota > Acidimicrobiia > Spongiisociales > UBA5794 > UBA5794. The sequence goes on from CAZDIQ010000001.1 coordinate 16,607, forward strand.
AAGCCCGGATACCACTGCACGAACGTCGACAGCAGCAGCGACCCGGCCAACGCGTTCAACACGACGCGGGGAAGCGGCAGCCGGTACAGGACGACGCAGCCGAGCGTCACCCAGAACCCGAGGCAGTGCGGGCAGCCGGTCAGATCGCCGAACCAGAACCGGATGCGAGTCCTCCGCATGTCGATCGAGCCGTCCTCACGGACCGATACCTCCGACAGCTTCTTCTCCAACACGGCGCGCGGCTTCTTGCCGATCTCCTCGAAGAACCATGCCCGGATGAGACGGGTAGCCGCCAACGCGGCCATCGCCGTGCGGATCACTTCGACCTGCCCTTCGTGGACTTGGTCTTCGGTTGCGGATTGAACCGTCGTTCGGTCTTCGGCTTCGACGGCAACACGGGCAGACCAGGGTCGTCGTCTTCCAACACGACGACCCCGACCTGACGAGACTTCGACGGGACAGGCGGGTTCTCACCAAACATGGTGACGTACGCCGCCTGCGATTCGGGGGTGCGGAGCCGGTCGGTTTCACCGGCCCACCACAGAATCGTCCGCCACTCCCAGGCACGGACACCGTTCACGTTGTCGTAGTCCGGTGGCGGCAACACACCACGACGGCGCATCATGTGCACCGACCGTTCCTGGACGCCGAGACGAGGCCCGATCTCCAACGCTCCGACCGGGTCCGGGTCACACGTCGGCGACGGTGGCACCGGTCGGTCGAATGGTCGCCACGTGCCGTTCGTGTCGTCGCTCATGGTGCTCCCTCCATCGGCCCGGCAATGTAGCACATCATGTCACGCCTCTCCGCCCAATGCTCGTTTCAGCAGACGGGCAAACACTTCGCCGTAGGTCGACGTCGCAGCGATCTTCGCCTTGTCGCCGTCCGTGACAAACCGCATCTCCGCACGTTTCGTCGCCAGGACATCCATCCGGATCTCGTCGATCGTGTCGACGCACACCAGATAGTGAGCGGCGATCGGATGCGGGTCGTTCATCCGCCACGCCGCCCGAGCATCAGCCTGATCGTGCTGGCCCGGTGTCCAGCACAGCTGCGCGTGCAGCACATTGTGCGCCTCAGTCAATGTGAGCCCCTCGCCCGCGGCGTCGATCTGTAGGACGATCGCCTGCAACGGCTCCAAGCCTTCGACGCCCTGGAACCGGTCGACGATCACGTCCCGGTCAGCGCGCTTCACCGACCCAGCGATGCGCGGTATCGGCGGGTCGACCGCCGTCGTCAACGCGTCGATCATGTCGATGTTCTCGGCGAACACCAGCAGCTTCTCCCCCGAGTCGAGGAAGTCGGCCGTCCATTCCTTCGCCGCGTGGATCTTCGCCTGCCCAGCCAACCGGCACAAGGTGTTCACCAGCATCAGCTGCGCCGCTGACCCCGCCTTCATCGCCGCGGCGACCGCCGCCGACTCCGGGTCCTGACCGAGTTCGATCGCCTTCTCGCGGGCCTTCGCCACGAGGAACTCCAGGAAGTTCTCCTCCGCCGCCCGATACTCGGCCAGCACAGCCGGGTCACCGTCGACGTAAGTGACCTGCGGGACGATCTCCGAAGTCCCGTCCTCGTTCAACACGCCGAGAGCCTTCAACACTTCGTCCGGGTCGGGACGCCAAGCGCACACCGTCCGCAACCGGCGCGACAGACGTTCGTCGGCGCGCAGCTGCTTCTTCGTTCCGAACTGGCCGCCCCGACCGATGATCGTCAACTGCGGGTGAACCTCATCCCGCTTGTTCCGGACCGGTGTCCCCGTCAACAGGTAACGGGGGGAGGCCATCGGCATCGACGCCGACACCGCCGCGACACCCTTCGTGCGACGGGTCCGCAGATTGATACAGCGATGACCCTCGTCGACGATCAACGACTTCACGCCGAGCGCTATGAACTGGTTCGACCAGGACGAGTCGCGGTCAGGGTCCCCGATGATGTCGTAGTTGCAGACCCAGTAGTCGGCCAGACGGTCGCCGAGCAGTTCCTTCGCCCGGCCGAGCCGATCCGCCTTGATCCCCTCACACACAACCGACGACCGGTGCGGGGTGATCGCCTTGATCTCGCGCGTCCAGTTCGTCTTCAACCCGGACGGTGGCACCACCAGACATGGGAACACGTCCTCACCCTGCGAGGCCAACTGTTCGAGAGCGGCGATCGCTACGGTCGTCTTGCCTGCGCCCATCGTGGCCCACGAGAAACACTGCCGCGCCGTGGCGAGATACTCGACACCGGGATGTTGGAACGGGCGAAGCTCGCGGACGACCTTGTCGGTCAGCAGCCAACCCTCCGAAGGTTCCAACGCCCGCGACAAGGCCAGCATCCGTTCGGCTTCCTCGATCGCCCGCGTCAGGTTCGACGCGTTCCCGACGAACTGCACCCTCGCTAGGACGCGCAGGTCGAGAACGACATCAGTGGCGTTCTCGTTCGGGATGAACCAACGGCCTGTCGCCATCTCCTGACGGCCGTCAGCCTTCTCCAACATCTGCCAGACGTCCTTACGGAACGGTCCCTCGACGATCAGTTGATCGCCCTCTGCTGACACCCGGTAAGGGAACTCGTCGGGTGACAGTTCAGGGATGGCCTTCACCGCTTGCGAGAGAACCCAGCCGTGTATGTGGGCCAGGTGGCGGATCTGTTGAACGTTGCCGATGTGGATGGCCCACCGGTTCGCTTCCCGGTCGTATCGGTAGCCGGGGATCGACTTGATCGCCGTGATGTAGCCGTGGTGCTTCTCGGAGAACTTGACGAACAACCACTGGCCGTCGCGGGTCACCACTCCGGCAACCCGGCGAGATCCGGTCTTCGTCGGCGCGGCGCGGCGCGTCGTACCGCCGCGTCGTGGAGTGCTGAACGGGAGAGCCTGACGGTTGTTCATCGCAAGCGACGAGCGTAGGTCATCGTGCGACAGATTCGCAGAGTTCGATGGGGACGAGCAACGGGCCACTGCCAGTGTCCGGTTCGTTGCCCCAGCCTCGCGAACGGACGTCCACGGCGACGCCGATCCGTTCGCCTTCGTACATGATCCTGCCGACCGCTGGTCGTGGCTGCATCGCTCCCAACTGACCGTGGTCGGTGCCGTGCGGGGTCCGCCACCGGACCAGGCCGACGTCGTCAGCTTCGACGGTGGCGTGGCCGAGTTCGACCATCTCCGCGATCGACGCGTACTGGGCGTACATCCAGGCATCCTCGGCGTGGCGTTCGGCGGCGAGCTTCATGCCGTTCGAGGTCCGGTATTGGGACTGGTCGTCACGGTCGTAGAACCCGAACTTGCCGTCGAACGCTGCCGGGTGCTGCTCGGCAAGTTCCGTCGCTGTGGTGACGGCCCAGGCATGTACCTTCGTGCGGACAGATTCCGATGCATCCTCGTAGCCGCAGTGACTGTCGTTCAGGCGACGGACCGCGCCGTACGACGAGACGTGCCATCCTCGTTCGCTGTCGACCACGGTCAGCGAAGCGATGTCGTGGACGATGCCGTTCACTTCGATCGTGTGGCCGAGCCCGAACCGGTAGCCTCCGAACCGGACAGAACGTGTGAGCGCCGAGGTCAGGGCGTAGGCGACCGGCAGTGCGCCGAGCATCCGGTTGCCGACGACAAGGACTTCGGTCGGGGCGATGTCGCCCGCCAGCAGGACGTTCATTGTGGTTGCTCCATCAGGTCGGTTCGGTGGACGCGGGCTTCGTGGAACGTGACGTCACCGTCGCCGGTTGACGACGTCGCGCCGACCGAGCCGGTCACCGAAGCGGTGAGCGCAGCGGAACGGGCTTCGGCCAGGCAGTCGAGGCAGTCGTCGTGGAGCCAGGAGACGACCGTCCAGTAGTCCGGTTCAGTGCCGTCGTCGTTGTATTTGCCGATGCCGAACGTCATGCTGCAACTCGATTCTTGCGTGTCCAGGCGGCCTTGCGGCCAGCGGTCCAGGTGTCGAAGTCGGCGGGCTTCTCGCCAGCGACGGTGACCGGAGCGGTCACGGCGACGGTGTGCTCCGGGCAGTGCGGCGTGTATCCCTTCGTGTCGGCGGTGGCGTACACGTCGTTGCGACAGCCCGACTGTTCGCACTGGTGAGCGACGAACGGGATCAGGTTCCCGTCGGCGTCGACCGGGGCCAGCTTGACCAGCTTGCATTCGGTCTGCTTGCCCCACTTCGGGTCGTCGATGTGGTTCTTCACCTTGCCGGTCCAACGGACCCGGTCGCCGACCCTGACGCCCCACAGGTCGTTGCCTGAACCGAACGTCGTGACGACGCCTTCGTCGGTCTGGACCGTGACCCGCTTCGAGGCGCCGTACGCCGTTTCGACGGTCAGTTCCACGATCACTTCGCCGATGACGACGATCTTCTCGCCGACCTGGCCGATGAAGTTCTGGGGCCGTTCGGCCTTCGTCTCGGCCTCCTCGGTGTCCTTCCGCCACACGAACGGCAGAGCAGCCAGCAGGCCCGTCATGCGACGGGAAACCTTCCCGGCGCTCAATGCCAGTTTGGCGTTGTAGATGAAGTCGCTGTCGTTCGCCGACTTCGTTTCCAGCCAGGCGACGACCTGATCGGCGTCGGCCCGACCGGCCGAGAGGTCGAAGCCATGAAACACTTCCGCCATCCGCTTCGCGGTCGTGCCGTAAGCGATCTCATCGGCCCGGTCACGGGTCGGCCAACCCTCGCTGGTCTTCGTGAAACCGTGGATGCGGGTCACCGCGGCGGCGATCGCGAGGTACTCCATCGGAAGAACGACGGGCTTCGCATGCCCCTGGAAGTCGTCGTCGTCGAAGAACCCGACGACCGCTTCACGGAGCCACAGGACGTTGGCCGGGTCGACACCGAGGAACTCCAACACGCAGGTCGTGCCGACAGCGAGCCACCGTTCGTCGTCGTGGCGGAACACGATCGTCGTGTTCCGTTTGACGTTGATCCCGCAGTGATCGCACAGCGAACCACGGAACCGGAACTCGTCCGGCAGGGCGATCTCGTCGGTGATCGCGCCGGGAAACAAGGCGACCCAGGCTTCACCGTCGACCAGAGTGTGGTCCAGGACGGCGATCGGAGCCCATCCGGCGTGGCGGGCTTCGAAGCCGTGGACGGTGACCTCGTCGTACTCGGTCCAGGTGCGCTTGATCCCGGTGACTTCGTCGTGTTCCTCGACGGTGACGATCTCGCCGAAGGTGACGGTGGCGGCCGGGGCGCCCAGTTTGGCGAGCCGCTTGTTCATCTTGACCAGCTTCTCGTTCACCTTCGCCGTGGCATCCGTGCGGATGCCGCGGACGGTGTGATCCACGGGGAACAGTTCAATCGTCATGGGCACTTCCTCTCTCGATCCGACAAAGTAAGTGTACCACGATCTGCTACAGAACGCAACGGTCGGGTCAGCGTTTCACGGCACCCGGTAGCTGTTCGATGTCGAGCAGGTCACGCCACACCCGGTGGAGAATCTGAGCGAACCCTCTCGAATGCTTCCGGAGGACCGCATCCTTGAAGTTGTCGTAGTCGATGTCCGCGGCTAGCTCGACGAGAGCAGCCTGCCACACGGTCCGTGGGATCGTAATGCGGTAGCGGTAGTCGGACTGACCGGGCTTCGATTCGACGATCTCGTCATCCCGATCGTCGAGCGCCTCGGTCTGCGTGAGAAAGACCAGGTCGGTGTACGACCTGGCCCGCACCATGATGAGGTCAGGGTCGTCGCGGTGCTCGACCGCCGAGTACATGCCGAGAGTAGTGATGATCCACATGTGTTTGAGCCTCTCAGTTCGGGCACCGGACAGGCATCTGCAACAGAGTCCAGCCGGGGGCAGAGGGGTGGATCAGGACGGGCTTCAACTCGTCGAACACGGTGACCGTCACCGTGTCAGCGTCAGCCTCGGCCAGTACCTGACGGAGCAGTTTCGGGTTCAACGACACGGTCGGAACCTCCCGGTCAGTCTCAACGGGGATACCGGACTTCGATCCGGCGACGTCGCGCATCGTGACCACCAGTTCGTCGTCAACGACAACGAACCTGGCCGACGCCCCTCCGGCCAGTTCCAGCTTGCCGAGACGGGCAGCGAGTTGACGACGGTCGACCGTGAACGACGAACCGTACCCGGTCGGGATCAAGGCCTGCCAACTCGGGAACTCGCCGATCGTCTGACGGACCACAACAGACGTCGTGGCGTTGAAGAAGTGCACGGTGTCATTCGTTGCGAAGTCGACGTTCAGGTCGTCCCCGTCGAACATGGCGGCCACGATCTGGACACCGTCGCTGGGCAGCAGGACCGGCCTGCCGAAGTCGACGACATCGTCAACAACCATCAGACGGTACGAGTCCGTCGCGACCGCACGACCGGCGTCGAACAGCACCGACGTCAAGACAGCACGAGTCGGGTCAATCGACGCGGCCGTCGCGGCGAGACGGGCAGCCCGAGCGAACCCGGTCGAATCGACCTCAATGGGATCGTTCCGGTCCGGGATGACATACACCGGGTTCTCCATGAACGACAGCGAGTATTCCAAGTCGCCTGCGACCATGACGACCTCGTCGGACGTCACGTCGAGCGAGACACGTCCGGCGTGAGCCATCGCCCTCGCGAACCGCTTCAACAGCCCGGCGTCGACTGTGATCGTCGTCGCCTTCTTCCCGGCGACCGGGATCTTCGCCGACGCGGTCGTCATGTAGTCGGTCGCCGTGACCGTAACCCGTTGGTCACGGAACGCGAGAGTGATCGAACCGGCAGACGCCCTGCCGACAAGTGTCACCGCCTTAGCGAACGCGGTTGCGTCGGTAGTGAACGTGGCCGTCTTCACGGCGAGAGAAGTAGACATGGGTTGGGGTCCTTTCATTGCATGGATTGAGCTTCGGTGAGAAGCGGACCGTCGTAACCGAGTTCGGTCAACGTGTCCGACATTCTTCGAGTGAGATCGAGCAGCGCCGCAACGGATCGCTTCTGTCCGGTCATGGCTTTCGCCTTGTCGATCCACGGTTCAGGTTGCAACGCGAACCCGAACTGCATCTCGGCAGACTTGGCCTGTTCGGCGGCGATCTCGTCGACCAGTTTCCGGAAACGGACGGCCCCCATCCGAGGGTTCGCCAGCCACGCTTTCAAGCCGACCGACTGGTGGGCCGAGTCGAGTCGACGTAGCTCCAACGCTGCGGCAGGAGTGACCGCCTCAGCGTCGATCGCGGCTTGAACGTCGGAACCGAGTTCGAGCAGGTCGAGTCGCCACCGGACACGGAACTCGGCGACCCCCGCGATCGCAGCGATCTGTTCGACGGTCTGCCCGGCGTCGCGTCGTTTGCCGTAGGCGCGGGCTTCCTCCATGATCGACAAGTTCACGCGGCCGGTGTTCTCGGCGAGCATCAAATCGGCCTCGGCCTGTTCGTCGACGTCGCGGATCGTCGCTTCGATCGTTACCCGGCCGAGCAGCTGATAGGCGCGCCAGCGGCGTTCCCCGGCGATCAGCCGGAAGCGGCCGTCGTCGAGTGGGCGCACCGCGATCGGTTCGGCGAGTCCGACCGCGGCGATCGACGCGGCCAACTGTTCGAGTTCGGCCAGGTCGAACACCTTCCGGTCGTTCGTGCCGGTGACGATCTGGTCGACCGGGATCGTGTCGACGTTCACTGGACGGTCACCATTCGGCACCGTCGCGTTCGCCGAAGTGGTTGGGGCCGGAGCAGTTGATCGCCGACATGCCGTGCTCGCACTCCGCGAGTTCTTCGGCGGTGAGTGGGGGAGGTTCGTACCCTTCGGCGAGCAGGATGTCAGCGATCGCGTCGTACGCCGACCACGGCGCGTACGGGAACACGGTCCGGTCGTCTACCGTGGTCCCGTCGGCCACAGCGACGATCAGGTACCGCTGCGGTGGACGCTGACCTGGTTCCTCCGGGAACCATGCGTCGTCGAAGTAGTCCTCGTCGTCGGCCGGGACGTACGGCTCGAACGCGACCGGCTTGATCGTGACCGGCACTCCGGCCGGGCTAACCCACGTTTCGGTGGCAGGCATGCTCACCAGCCTTTCTGGTCGCACACGGCGACCCACTTGTCGATGGTCACACGGGCCAGGTTCTCGGCGTCGAGGCCGTACCCGCCGTGACCGGCCTCGGCGAGAACGGACGTCTTCGCACCGCGGGTCTTGCTGATGCGGACGGCGTACTCGTCCGACGGGAGGAGTTCGACGAACAGGTGGGCTGTCGCGTGGGCGAAGCCCATCTTGAAGCGGACGGTGTTGGCGTCGACAATCGTCGCCTCACGCAGTCCGAGTTCCATGAACGTCCGGATGCCCAGCTGGGCTTGAAGTTGGGCGTAGTCGATGCTCATGCTGCGGCCCGCAGCTTCTTCGTGAGGGCGGCCTTCTGACCGGGGGTCAGTCCTTCGTACAGGTTGCTGACGTCCTCCTGGACGGCGACGAGACGCAGATTGACACCGACGGTGATCCGGTCGTCGTTCCGGAACGAGCGGGTCTTCTCGCGGCCGGGCTGCCCGCCGAACACGGTGAGTTCGGTGCCGCCGTGACGGGCGTACCGGAACTTGAATGGGAACTGTTCGCCGTCGACGTTGATCAACGCTCCGAGGGTCATCAGGTCACCGGTCGTGGTGCTGGCGGTGGCCTCGTGGCCGAGGTTGACCTTCCCCATCTTGCGACTGGTTATTGCGGTCATCTGCACTCCTTCTCTCTCGATCCGACAAGTTCAGTGTAGCAGGTCATGCTACGTAACGCAAATCGTGATGCGAGAGAGCCCGCCCGGCCTGCCGGGTACAAACCGGCAACCGGACGGGCTCGACTCCCAGCGGACTGGGAGGAAGTTGCCTCCGGGGCGGTAGCGGGCGGACGCCACCCCGGAGGCGATCTGTCAGACGGACTTCCGTCGACGTGCAGCCACCGTAGCCGCGGCCCCGACACCGAGCACCAACGCCCCGGCCAGAGAGACGATCCGGGTCGCGTCAGAACCCGACGTCGCCAACTCGGCGGGAACGGTCGTCGGGGGAACAGTCGTGGTCGACACGGACGTCGCCGGGCATTCCGGGGACGGAACGTACGACTCGCAGTCGGCAGCAGAAACCGTCGGGGCCGCGACGAACGTGGCCACCGCGGTGAGCAGGATCAGGATGCGGTCCATCACAGCAATGTTGCCTGACCCACCGACACGGCCGTCCCGGCGATCGAATGACGGCCAGTCCAGCGGCCGACGACATCTTCTGTCCGGTCATCCGGATGCACCAACGGGTACTCCTCGATCAGCTGACCGTCCAACGTCATGCCCATCTCGGTGCGTGGGGCGGCGGACTGTTTGAAGTAGAACGCGATCTCGGCAGCCGCGCATCGGTCGCGGACGTCGCGTGCCCAGTCATGATCCATCGGCCGGTAGCCGGGGCCGGACTCGCCGCCGACGATCACCCACTGGATGTTCGTCAGGTCAAGCGACGGGACCGGGCCGAGCATCGGCTCCACACTGAGGAAGTGAACGACCGCGGGGATCGACGTCAGGCTCTTGGTCCGGAACGTGTACCGGTCGTTCTCGATCGACGTCCCAACCCAGATGTTCGCCGGGACTTGTTTGAGGCCGTTGCGTGCCAGCCAGCCTTCCGAGTCTTCGGTGCCGTTGAAGTACGCGGCCATCAGCTGCGGCCGTTTCGTCAACACAAGATAGTCATGCTGGACGCGGAGCATCTGAGCGAAGATCGTGTCGCGCTGCTCGTCGTTGAAGTCGACGTGGAACAGATCCGACATCGAGTTGACGAACACACGAGACGGGCCAGACTTGCGAAGGAACTTCGACGGCTCACCGATCTTGTTCTCTTTGTAGGTCGGCGTGAACCCGTTGGGGAACGACCCCTTCCCGAACTTCGTGGTGATCGTCTCGGCGTAACAGTTGTCGCAGCCAGGCGAGATCTTGTCACATCCCGTCGTCGGATTCCAGGTGTGCTCCGCCCAGCGGATGCGAGTGTCTTTCATGGACCAAGTGTAGCACCACGGGCGACAGCATCACGACGGAGTGAATCCTTCGGGAATGAGAAGCTCGTACCGTTTGACCATGCCACCGTGAGAGAAGAACAGCAGCCGCGACTTCCGGTAGCCAAGCTTGTACAGCCACGCCTCCCACAACTCGTCGGCGATTGTCGTGATCAACGTGACCGGTGCACCCTTCGGCAACGTGATGCCCAAGTCTTTCAAGATGATGTGCGGGACAGGTCCGAGCGCACGAGCGATCCGTGTTGTCAACACCGGGGTCGTCGGAGCCTTCGCTGCGACGGTATTCAACTGGGTCGTCGGCCAGCCGTAAGCGTCCAAGTCGATCAGGTCGAACTTCGACAAGTCGAGCGCAACAAGCAGGCGAGCGTTGTCGACCTTCAACGTCCCGGCCCCACGTTCCTTGTGATCCGACCGATACAGCTTCACGTCCCAACCGTCCGGCAGCACCGCCCTCGTCATGTCCCACAGACGGCCGTGGCCGTGGAACGCGTCCAACACCCGGATCGGCCGCGGAGTTCCGAGCAGTTCGACCGCCTCAACTCGGAGCGCGACCTTCGACGCGATGTGATCGTTGTCGGTCAGAGTCTGTTCGGTCATCAGTTCACCGTCGAGCGGACCGTCACGCCGTCGATGCCGTCCAACTGGTCGAGGATCTCCGACACCCGATCCCACTCGTCGAGGTCGACCGACACGAGCACATGGGCACGCTTCAACGGTTTCAAGTCGACCGACTTCGGCTTCTCGGCTGGCTCGTCGTCGGCTTCGGGCAGCAGGTCAGCGATCACCGCCGACAACGAGTCCGACAAGGTGCCCTGATCGACAAGTTCGTTCAACAGGTCCGAGTTGATCTCGGCCATGCTTCCGATCGGGTCCATCAACGCCAGCATCTCATTCTCCTCAGCCTCCGACAGTTCCACCCAAGCAACCGGGATCGGACCGTCCTGTGCGAGCCCGACACGCATGTGGCCGTCCACGACCAAGCCTGTCGTCCGGTTCACGATGACCGGCGCGACCCAGCCGACATCATCCAGCACCGACGTCATCGCAGCCTTCTGCTGATCGCCGTGCACCCGCGGGTTCCGCGGGTTGGCTTCCAACTCCGACGCGGTGATCTCGCCGTACTCGACGATCCGATTCCGCCACTTGGCGTCAACCTTCGGTTTGCGTACTGCCATCGCCCCATCTCACTTCTCTCATGGCGGCCTCATCACCGGCCGCCGCCTTGTATCGCTCCGCCAACTCGTACTGCTCCTGATGCCGGTCATGCCCGTACGTCTGCGTCAACGGCTGAGGATGCCACAGATGCCAGCAGGCGCCTTCAAGCCGGGTGTGCGGCCCCCACAGGGTGTCGACGGACAGACCGAACGACGTGTCGTCAGAACCCCACTTCGCGAACCGTTCGTCGTAGCCGGTCACCGTCGCGAACGCGCCGCGCGGTACGACGACCATCCCGGACCAGGCGACGTTCTCGCCCACCCATTCGCAGTCCTCATCCGGCCACCGGATCGGCCTCGACGGATGATCGCGCAGGACCCGTTCCGAAGCTCGACGGTTCAGCTTGACGTAGAAGCGGGGCATCACCCACGACGCCGCCCCGGACAGGACGAGGTCGGCGGCATGAACAATCCAATCCGGGTCGAACACGGTGTCCGCGTCGGCGATGACGAACACGTCACGCGCCGCCCTCGACGCCGCAAGGTTGATCGCCTTCGGATGATTGAAGTCACCAGGATCTTGCCGACGCCCACCGCCGTCATCGGCGACGATCACTTCGACCGACGGCAACAGCGCCGCCCATCGCCGCGCCAGCCAACGCCACGACGTAGTGCGATGCCCGCGATCCGGACGGTACGGGACCAGCACCGAGACATGAGGCTGGCTCACGCTACGCCCTTCGCCTGATTCCACCATTCCGGATGAGGACGGTCCGGGGAGTTCCGCCAGAACGTCGCCGCGCACGACGGACAGAGCGGTCCGTGCCAGCCGCGGGCGTTCGTCTCATTCCCACAGTCCGGGGTCATGCACACCGTCGCCCACGGATCGAAACCCGCAGGCAGCACGATGTGAGCGTTCCGTTCGACGATCCACTGACACATGCCGACCAACTGTGCATGGATCAACGTCGACGACGGTGCATGCTTCCACGCCTTGAACAGAGCCTTCGTGTGCTTCCGGCACAGGCCGATCGTCTCGGCCCCGTTCTCGCAGTCCGACACGAGACACAACACCACAGGCGGCTCGCCGGAGAGAGCCCGGTCGACGACCTGCTCAATCGAGGACTCATCGACGAACAGGCCCGAAACGAGTTCGTGCATGTTCCAGGTATGCCGGTTCGAGATCTTGCCGAGATAGCCCTTGCCGATGACCGGATCACCCCGCTTCAACCGGCGACGGGTCGTCGCTTCGGTCAAGCCAAGGAGATGGGCGACGGTGTCAATCCCAACGATGCGAGGCGGTGAGACAATCGGCATAGCTCACAGAGGTTCTTCGCCGTTGTCGTCTTCGAGGTCGTCGAGGTCGTCGAACAACGGGCCGTCCAAGATGCAGACGTACTTGTCGTCTTCGAGAGCGATGGCGTTCAACTCAACCAGTTGATCGAGCAGCTGCTGGGCACGTTCCGCCGACAAGTCCAAGTCGTCGGTGATGACCTGGACGGTCAAATGTCCGACCGTCGCGCCGTGGGCGTACACCTTCGCCAACTGGGCCTTCTCGGCTTCGGCCAGCATCCCATCATCGGATGCGTCCTCCGCGCCGAGGACCGAAGCAAGGAAGTCGTCGATCACGTCGCCGTAGTCCGATTCGATTATCAGGTCGATGCCTTCCATCGACGGCATCGCGTTCACCGTCTCCTCCGACAGCTTCACCGGCATCACCAGGCCCGAGACGTTCACGTCGCCGGTCGCGTTGATCGAGATCTTCGCGACGCCGTTCTGGCCGCCCAACGCGAACTCGATCGAAGCCTTGTCCCACAGGGCCGACAGCTTCCCGAGACGGAGGATGCCGTCCGCTCCGAACCCGATCAGGCCGGTCGGCTTCCAGTCATGCCCGAACCACAACGCCCGCCACTCTGGGAACGCCCCCTCGAAGCGGGGAGTTTCGATCCGTTCGTCATAGGCGTTGTTCATCTGGAACCACACCGACGCCTGCGTCATCCCTTCGAACGAGCCCTGCGTCGACGCGTCGGACATCTCGCCGAAGCCGAGCGTGATCGACACCGGAGTGTCCTCGCCGTCCTGTTTCGTCATCTGCTGCGCGTACTTCATCAGCCCCAGGACCCGTTGATCCGGGTCCGAGCAGATGGCAACCTCGTCGGGCAGGACGTCCGCTCCGGGCTCGGGGTCGTCGTAGCCGAGGACCGGAACCCACGCCTTCAACAGCAGATAGCCGTCCGTCGCGACCAGCCGGATGCCTTCGCCGTACATCTCGATCAGCGTCGACCGGTACAACGCCGGACGCTTCTCCTCGTTGCCGCAAGCGAGAGCTACCGAGTGCCAGGAACGGCCAAGCACCCAAGCGTTGAACTGCATCATGTCTCCTTCGTCGGATTCCGGTCGGACGACAGGACCGTAGCACGAGTTGCGACATGTAGCATCCGGTGCTGCTACCGTCGCGTCGGTCATGGCGAACAGGAAACGGAAGACGAAGGCGGAGCTTCAAGCCGAGGCCAAAGCCGCCGAGCAGGAACGGGTCGTGGTCTGGGCCGAACAGTTCGGGGCACCGATCGCGATTCTGCAAGGCTGGAACATCGACGACGGGACATGGCATCCTCAGTCACCGGTCGGGCTCATGTTGCAGGCCATCGCCTCACGAGGGGCGCATATCACGACCGCCGCACAACTCGGAGGGCTGCGGAACATCATGCAGCTGATCGCCCGTGGTCACGAGTACATGGTCGACGCCGCCGAAGACCGGGCCTACATCCCGATCGACGTGCGTGTGTTCGTCGACCTGGTCGTTCAGATTGAGCAGGCCGAAGCGTTGATCGAAGTCGAACTCGTGAAGACGGTCCGGGACGGGGCGAAGACCGACCCGAAGATCGCGTTGGCGATGCTGTCGCGACGGTTCGGTCAACGCTGGCGTGAACAGCAGGCCATCTTCACCGCCGACGAACACGACGAACGTGACGCCGCCGTGTCGAAGGTGCTCGCGAACCCGGACGCGGCGTTGGCGCTCGCCGAGATCGCCCACGAAGTCGAAGACACGGTGCAGGAGCACGAACGCGGTAGCTGATGCGTACCCACGACCTGGCCTCACGGGCGTGGAAGGCAATGCCCGACACGATGGGCCGCCGACTGTCCGACGGCACCTACACGGCACCGGAGCACGTCAAGCTCATCTCATGGCTGCTGACGTTGAACGCGAACCGGTACGTCCCGCGGCTCGGGATCTCGATGCCTCCGGGTTCAGGGAAGTCGGAGGTCATCGACTACTACGACTCGATCCACCTGTTGGAACACGACCCGCGACGAAGGATCATTCTCGCCTCCTACTCCGGTGAACTGGCCGAGGAACAAGGCAAACGGGTCCGCAACACGATCGAGTCGAACTATGACCTGCTCAACCTCCGGCTCATGCAAGACAGCCGGGCCGCTGACCGGTGGCGTACCACGATGGGCGGCGGGATGTGGACCGTCGGCATCGGCGGTTCGATCACCGGTCGCCGCGCGTCGAACTTGAAGATCGACGACCCGCACAAGAACTTCGCCGAAGCCATGTCGATCAAGAACCAGGTCGACACCTGGAACTGGTACGGGTCCGTGGCCCGCACCCGCATGCTGCCCCGCTCGTCGCTGGCAGTCGTCCAAACCCGGTGGGCTGAGGGTGACCTGATCGGCCGGTTGAAGTCGAACGACGAAGGCAAAGACGACTGGCTGTTCGTGTCGCTCCCGGCGATCGCCGAGAAAGACGAGACGATCGTCACCGTCCTCGGCGACTGGTATTACAAGCTCACCGCGATGGGCGTCACCCGGTTCCCGGTATGGGAACGGGAGAAAGGTCAAGCCCTGTGGCCCGAGTTGGAACCGGGGGTGCCGTGGTTCGACGAAACGGAGTACGCCGAGATCCGCGCCGACGTCGGCGAAGTCGTCTGGGCTGGGCTGTACCAGCAACGCCCGTCGCCCGCCGAGGGCAACCTGTTCAAACGATACGACTGGCGGCGTCTCGACGGGCCGATGCCAGCAGGCACCTACACGTACGTTCGGCGTTGGGACTTGGCGTCAGTCGAAGGGGGCGGTGACTGGACGGCCGGGATGCTCATGGCGATCAATCACGAGACACGGCACATCTACATCATCGACGCCCGCCGTGCCCGGCTCGGCCCGACCGAAGTCGAAGCGTTCGTGCACATGACCGCTGTGGAGGACCGCGACAACTACGGCACCGTTCTCACCCGCGTTGAACGCGAACCGGGATCGTCCGGCAAGAACGTCGAGACGAACTACATGGCGAACGTCCTCGCCGGGTTCCCCGCCAAGTTCCTGCCGTCAACCGGAGCGAAGGAGGTTCGAGCCCTGCCGTTGTCCGGTCAGGTAGGTGCCCGCAACGTGTACCTGTGCCGACGGGTCCGAGCGAACGGGGAGACGACGATCCCGGACTGGTGGGAGTGGCTGATCGAGGAAGCGGCCGTGTTCCCGAACGGCACACACGACGACCTCATCGACGTCGCCTCACTCGCCTACGTCGATCTGATCGAGGAACAACCGCGCCGGTCACGGACGAAGGTCGGGTCGTCGGCCCGCAAGCAACTCGGGTTCTGACGCGGCAGAGCCCCCGCACACCTACGGGGACTCTGGTGCCGTGATGGGGAGGAGTCGAACCTCAACGGCTGGAGCCGTCTACGACGCATCTACGTCGCGGCAGGCACACCGTCAGCCTGCTGCCGCATCCGGCGATCAGTGATCGGAACCGACCGCTACCCGCGACCGCAACGTCGCGACGTACTTCCCGTCGATCCGGTCCGGGTAGACGTGGAACGTGCAACCCGGCCACGCGTCGACGACACGCGTGCAGGCGTCGACCAGGGCGTCCCGGTCAGAGTTCGCTACGTCGACGGTCTGCGACGTGGCGAGTTCCGCGCACAGCCGTGCGACCTGTTCGTGAGTCATCGTCATTGTGCACCCCCTCAGAATCCATGTCGTTCACCATGCTACATGCGGTAGCGGTTCATGGCAATGGGGATTCGTCAGTACGACCAGCCGGGCTTGTCGACCACGTCCGCCCACGCCCGCGCGCCGTGGCGTTGACCGGCGCCGAGGCCGAGGATGCGGGAACAGTCCACGCAGCGCCGGTCGATCGGTGGAGGCCACGTCGCGGTGATCGACATGTCCGGCTGCCCGGCGATGTCCCACAGCAACGGGAACGCGTCGGAGCCGCACACGGTGCGCTGCTCGCGGCGCGACCTGTCCCAGTCGATCGGTGGCCGCAGCGACGCGTGGATCGTCGTATGGGACGTCAACGCCAGACACACATGGTCGTCGAGGATCGGAAACAACAGGCCCATGTTTCACGTGGCACATGAAGGGGCAGGGGGTGCCGACGGTGGGCTGGACGGTGGCGGCCAGTTCGACGGGCGACGCGGGGACCGCGGGTCGATCGCCCAACCCAACCATCCGGACGTGACCCCCAACTCGTCTGGAGGGTCAAGGTTACGCAACGTCGGTTCGGCCAGGCCGTTGCCGTCATCGTCGATCTGCTGCACTTGGATCGTCACGGACCCGGACGCCCGCCACTCGTTGCGTTGCGTTGTGAACGGGACGCCGTGCTCGTCCTCGTTCAACGTGCCGATCGTGACGAGCGTCTCCTCCAACCCGAAGTCGAGCACCTTGTACCGGGACAAGCCGTAGACGAGATGATCTTCGCGCCACAGGTTCTCGAAGGTGACCTTGCCGTCGACGGACCGGAGCGGGATGTCGATGTGTGGCAGGTTCAATCGCTGTACACGGCGGGTCGGTTTAGCCATGATCGAAGCGTACGACCCGGCCCGACATCACCGAGCGGTGCCCCATGCCGGGACGGCAGCATCGCAGCGTAGAGCGGCGATGCAATGCTCGGTGCGGTCGGCGCGGATGACCCACACGGTCCAGCCGACCGGTTCGCCGTCGCGGCTGTGGCAGCGCATCTCCATCGTCCACGACCCGGCGCGCCACAAACGGCCGATGACATCAATCCAGGACTGCCATTCGTCGTCTGATTCCCACGGGACGGTCCGGCCTAATGCTGCGACCTCGCCGCTCGTCATGGACCGGAAGCGGCGATAGTCGACGCCTTCGAGAGACGCCGCGATGGCGGCGATCTCGGCCAGCTGATGGTCGTCGGACAGGACCGCGATCTTGTGGATGCCGGTCAACGGGCGGGGGACGTCGCGTTGGCGGCGGGCGACCGTCAGGAACAGGGCAGTCGGATCGCCGACCGGTGTGCCCGACAGGACGGTCGGGGCGGTACGTGGCGTGTTGAACCAGCGGGTGTCCACCCGGATGACAGGGCAGCCGATCAGGGTGTCACCGGACCAGATTCGGGCGTAGCCGGAGACGATGAGCGCACGAGCGGTCCGTCGGATGCGGGCTGTTGACTGTTCAGTCCAGGCCGGTTCGTGGTAGACGGAGCCGGACAGGTTCGACAACGACAGCCACTCCCACATGGATTGCACGAGGCGGAAGTCGTCTACCGGCATCGCACCAGGACGCTACTTGACGTCGGAAGTGGAGTGTGGCCCGGCGCAACCCTGCGGTCACGCCGAGCCTCACTCGGCACTGGGTTCCGGCTCTGAAACTGAGCTTGTCGGATCAGAAGTCAGGAGCCGTAGGCCCAGTGACAACAGTGTAGGCGTGGGGGCGACAGTGTCGTCAACGTCAGAACACTTCGTCCTGATTGTGCGGCCGGTAGTCGCTCGCCGGGACGCCGCCGTATCGGGCACCGAACAGCGTCGAGCCGTAACGGAGCGGGTCGTTGCGGTCCTCGACCGACCAAGGCAGCCGTTTGTCGGCACCGCGGATCACAGTCGACGGCAGCCAGATGTCCGAGTCGCGGGGGACACGGAACTGTTTGACGGTCATCTCGACCCCGGTGCCGCCAGGGACGATCCTGGTCGACGTGTCGTCGTCGGGCGGATGAATCGAGAAACCGACGTCAGGCCAGTCAACCCATCGTTCGGAGCCTCCCGGCGCGCCGTGGTCACCGCGGGAGAAGTGGGCTTCCAACGCGATCGCGAAGCCGTACCGGGCCGACAAGGTATTCAGCGTGGCATGCAACGCGAGGGCGGCTGTCTCATAGTTCTCGCCGGGTTTCATCATCGACATGTACTTGATCGGCCCCATGACAAGCACCTGCGGCTGGGACCGTTGGATCGCGGCTTCGAGCGCGGCGAGTCCTTCCGGGGATCGGATGTCGATCCCGCCAGGCCGGTGCAGCAACGCGGGCCGTCGAAGGTCGAACACGGAGTGCGAGTCGACTGAGCGTTGCAGCCCGAACAGGATGGTCCGAGTCGACGACGTGATATCCCAAGCCCCCGCTTCTAGCTCGACGATCAAGGCGCGGCGTTCCTGTTCGGTTCGTTGCCCCGTCCACGGGTGCACGCCATTCTCGGCGCAGTACCCGATCTGGCGGAGCAGCGTCGACTTGCCGATCCCTGCCTTCGCGACGACGAGCAGGCGTTGCCCGCGGCGCAGGAGGCCACGCGCGATCCACGGTTGGACTTCGTCTCGGTCTTCGCCGGAGTCCAAGGTCGCCATGTCGTCGTAGTAGCCGTGGATGATCGAGTCGGCGTGACGGCGTAACAGTTCTGACTCGGCCAACTGATCCGACACGGTGCGGGCCACGTCGACGGCTTGTTCTTGTGCGTATCCGGCGTCGGTGAGACGTGCCCCGATGACGATGAGCGCCCGCGACTTCGAATGGTCGAGCACGACCTGCGCGTATCGGCCGACGTTCGACACCGCTGGCGTTTCGTTCATCAGTTCCGTCAGCCAAACGATCGCGTCGTGCTGGTCCGGGATGCCAGCCGCGACGACAACCTGGTCCACTCGTTCGCCTGCGGCGGTGAGCGTGGCGATCGCATGGAACGCTGCCTGGTGTTGCGGGGCGTAGAAGTCGGCTGACGTCAACGCTGCTGTCGCTGTCTCGCAGGCTTCTCGTGCTATCAGGCACGACCCGATGACGGCACGTTCGGCGTTGAGGTCGTGCGGTGGGATGCGGTCAGCCATCCGCGGGAACGAGTTCGATCGTCAGCGGGCCGTGCACGATCCGATGCTCGATGCCGACCATCACCGAGATGAACTTCGCGAGGTCGATCGCTTCGAGCCGTCCGTCGAGTTCCAGGTCGTTCCTGATCCCTGCGATGTCGTCGGCCAGCTGGGAGGCAGCGAGCGCCGGGTCGGACTGGACGATGCGCTTGTATCGCTCCTCCTGCTCGATCAGCAGGTTGTCCCGGTGGTCGGATTCCATCACCCGGATCAGCAGATCGACTCGCCTCGCTCGGCGTGCCCCCATGTCGGCGGCATGCTCGATGATCGCTGACGGCAAGATGTCCTGCGGGGACGTGGTCAGCATCATCGCCTTGATCGCGGTCATCACGTCATCGACGATGATCCGGCCGTGCTTCGTCCCGGCGATCAGATGCTGCCACACCTTGCGTTGCAAGTCCTTGCGGGCCGGGTCCAACCAGCTGGGCCGGTTGAGCATCACAGCGTACGCCTGGACGGACTGGTCGATCACGAGTGTGTCATTCATCGTTGGCCTCCGGAAGCTGATGGAAGCTAGAGCTTCGCGCTCGTTCCGACATCACTTGCCGCAATGCCCGAACCTTCGCCACCTGCTCTACGGACACGTCAGCGATGATCGCCACGGTCGCATCGTCGCCTCCGCGGGCGATCTGGTTGTCGGCGGTGATGAACCACTTCTCGCCGCGGGCCTGGGCTTTGTCTCGCACGATCTGCCAGGCCCCGTCGAAGTCGCCGCGGGCGATCGCGGCGTCCATCTCGTCGACCTGGGCCATCTCGATCGCCTTGTCGATCCCGGCCGCCGTGATCGCCGCGACCTCAACCGAACCAATCTCGTCGGTCCAGCGACGATCGTTCAGCCACGTCGAAGCATGCGGCCGTTTCGAGTGCGGGGTCTTCGCCTGCTCCCACCAGCGGCCCCGCGCGATGGCCGCGTCGATGATCACCTGCGGGTCCACCTTGTCCTTCATCGCCTTCGCCCACGCGCGCTGAGCCGGAGCCTTACCATCCTTCGTCCGCGGATAGATCGACCAGAACTCATCAAACCGATCAGCAACTTCAACACGCTCCACCGCAGGTGGAGCAAGCCCCAAGTCCAACGAAGGAGCCGCGGTGTTGTTCTCCTGATCTTCTTCTGTTGTTCTAGTAGAAGCGGTCACCACATGACCAGGCCCTGGTCGTGCCATGACCGGGGCCTGGTCACCACATGACCGGGCTTCGTCGACCCTGGTCACCACATGACCAGGGTCGCCTTCCCATACAGCGTGGTCGAACCAGATGACCCATCGCTTGCCGCCCTCGCCCTGCGGTATCTGAATCGTCTCTAACTCGATGATGCCCGCAGTGACCAGCGTGGCGACAGCCGCGCTCACCTTGCCCGACGAGATCTTCAATCTGGCGGCGATGGAGTTCCTGGTGACGTTCTCCTCGTACCCGTCAGCGTGCGACGCGAGCCACACAGCGATACGGAACGCGTACGGATCGAGCGACATGTCCTCGGTCCGCCAATTGGGGGTGCTCGTCCAGCCTCGACGGCCCTTCGATCGGATAGCACCTGGCGTAGAGGCGGGGCGGATGTTAGAGTTCATCTGTTCCTTTCGATCTCATCGGGTACGGGTCCTCCCACGCTCATGGATTGGTTGGAGTGCCATGCGGATGGCTTCTGTCAGCGAACCCCGGTCGGCCTCGAAGCCCGGCCGGGGTTCGCTCGTTCTCACGAGCTTCCGAGCATCGCGCGAGCCACGACGGGATGCAAGAACAACACACCTGTAGTTCACATGTCGCCATGACAGATACGGTTCCGACATGCAGCCACTCGTCGTCGTACCCCACCACGTCGGCATCGGCGAAACCAGCCTCGACGGCAAGAAACTCGGTGTGCTCTGCATCAAAGGCGCCGACATCACCGGCCGCATCTCCATCGACGTCGTCCTCGACATGCCCACACTCGGCCAAGTCGTCGCCGCTCTCGACGAACTACGAATGAGCATGATCGAGTGATGTGGTGCATCCACACCAACGACGACGGCCGGTTCCGGTTCGCTACCAGCGGCCCCCTCACCGTCACGTCCGTCGACGCATGGCTCCACGCCGATACCGCCGCCGCGCAACAATGGCAGGTACCGGACGACAACGACCGCACCGTGCAGTTGAAGTTCATGCACGCAACCGGGCTCACGGCAAACGTCGGAGCAGTCATCACACATGAGGGAGCCTGACATGGCAGCATTCCGAACCGGCACCGGCAAGACCGAAGACGCACCGAAGGTGCTCGGCCAACCAGACGGCCGCCCACCGATCTTCGTCGAAGCGACCGGCAGCTACGAAAGCCTCCGCGTCCGCGACCGGCGCTGGGTCACCGGCAGCGCCGTCCCACGAGGACTCGCGGTCGGTGTGCTCGTCGAGATCCAAGTCCAAACAGCGAAAGCCAAGCCCGTCGACGTCGACGTCGTGATCACACCAGCCAAGCAGGCCCCCGCCAAGGCCGCAGCGAAGGCACCCGTCAAGAAGGCTGCGCCGGTCAAGAAGGCGGCAGCGAAGAAGACTCCGGCGAAGAAGGCGGCTCCTCGATCGAAGTGAGATAGGACGCCGCGCTGGCCTCCATCTCGCCGACAGCATTCATCAGTTCGACCCGCGACGGCTGTTCCACCCGCCATACCACCGCGGACGGGACACGCTTCTCAGTCGGCGCGGACGGCATCACGTCGTCGAAGATCGGTTCCTCACGCAACGTGACCTCGTACAGCATCGGCCGTTCGTGCCGTGCCGCGTACATGAGAGCGTTCTTCCGGTCCGTCGTGATGTACACCATCGTCTTGTCCGACGCGTCGAGGCCAGGCCACACACCAGTCTCTGACGGTGGCAGCAGAATGTCACCGCGCTTCAAGCCGTGGCGACCGCCATGCCACCAACGGACCCGCTGCCACCACTCCATCGCGTTCGTGCCGTCGCGGCGTTCCATGAACACGCCCATCGCTTCACGGATCGCCGCCAACGGATCAGTCCCCGTTGGCACCCGGAGATGCACGCCAGAATGCGCCCATTCGGCCTGTGGGGCCGGTGAGGCGTCGACCGCGTCATCCGGGTCGTGTGAGAGCGGAGTGAACTCCACGACCTCCACCGGTCGTCCACCGGATACGCCGTTCTGAGCAGCCCAGGCGGTCGCCCACGCCTCACCCGCGGCTTGGCGCATCGCTTCGGCCTGCCACGGCGACACGATCAGCCGCAACGGTTCGAACGGGTCCGTCGGCTTCGAGAACATCGCGAGCGTCTTCGCGACCTCCTCGACGATGTCGATGTTCGTCGTGTCGTCGTACACGAACTGGTGCACCCACCAGCCTTCATCCCAGTCATCGTCGACCGGCTGCGAGTAGCGGCGCAGGATCGCCTTGCCCGGCCGTCGCGGTGGAGGCCCGTACTGGTCAGCGAGACTGCCGACAACAATGTCGCGTTCCGTCTCCGACAGTGCGAGCAGCGCGTCGACCAGCTGCTTCATCAAAGGTTCGTTCAACGGCGTCCAGTCGTCGCTGCCCGCCTCGGCCCAACTGTTCCACGAGGCCCGTTCCTTCCAACACCATTCGATGTGATGGTCCTCGGTGTTGTCGTCGTCCACGACGCTGTGCAACGCGCCACCGACCCCGTTGCCGGGCTGGTCATACCACTCGCGGACCAGCATGGCGCAGTCCCACATCGCGTCGGTGACGTCGATGTCCATGAACTCCATGTCATCCTCGCTCATGACAGCACAATGTGAATGTTGCGGCCGCAGCCGTCCGTGCCCGAAGGCGCCCACGTGACACCAGGCAGATACTCGCCGCCCGGCGCGACCTCACCAGTCTCCGTGTCGACCACAGGCGGCCGCCAGAACTGGCCGGACTCGAACTGGCCGAACGGCTTCCGCCACGCAGCACCGGCCGGGATGACCACATGCTCACCGCTGGTCGACACGATCACCTGTTCCAACTCGCCGTCGGCGATCATCCGATCAAGTTTGGCCCGCAGCTTCTTCACGTCGACCTTCGGTTTCCACGACACGAGATCCGGGTCCAGATCCTCCCAGTAGTTCCCGGCCCGTTCGTCGTCGACGGTCAACACCGGTTTCGTCTGGTTCGACGAGATCGTCCCGTTCGGGGTACCAATCTTCGTCTTGTCGAAGTCGAGGAACGACCGGACCGCGTACTGTTCGACCGTCGACCGCAACCAATCCAACCGGCGCCGGGTCGGCCCCACGACTCGTTCCTTCTGCTCCGACAAGCGGGCCAGTTCGTTCTGATGCAGGATCTCGTACTCGGCGATCCGGTTCGTCAACCGGCGCATCGCCGCCAACATGCGCGACACCGTTTCCAGGTTCGCTTCGGATGCGTCAGGGATGGATGGTTCGGCGTCCGGGTCGTCCCAGTCGACGTCGTCGAACAGTTCGTACGTCATCGCCTCATCATGCCCGCGAGGGCGACAAGTCAGGCTTCGACAAGATGGATCGTCGCGCCCGGATGCGCCTTCACCAACGCAGCCGCGCCAGTCACCGTCGAGAACGAGTCGAGCAGTTCGTCACCCAACCGGACGTCATACTTCGGATGGGCAATCCCTGCGGTCGCCGCCGCCAACGCCGCCTTCCGAGCAGCGGCCCGCTTAGCACACGTACTGCAATCACTGCCTTTAGCCATCGCCGCGAGGATACCGCGGAGGCCGTCGACGCATCGTGATCGTCACAGACCACAGACCGGCTTCACTCGACCGGCCACGCGTGCGACCCCGGATGATCCTTGATCGACGCCGCCGCCTCAGAGATCGTGTCGAACGTGCCCCACACCGTCCCCGACGTGTCGTCACGGACCTGATAACGGGCAGGGACTTCCACCTGCACACTCGACCACATCACCAGACGACCCCCAGCGACAGCGCGAGCCTCCGCCACCGTGTCGAACATGACGTCGAGCCCGGCCACCGAGTACGCCGACCGGTTGACCGTCACCGTAGTCGGCAGTTTCCGTTTCCGCTTGGCACAGTCCGCGCACTCCACGACGTTGACCGTACCCGACAACCCGTCAGTCCTGTCGTTCGTAACGAACGACCAGACCTCCAGACATGCCCTGCACCAGAGTTGGAGAGGAGTTGGCGCCATGCGCCCCATACCCCAGACCACGCGGCTCCGAGAACGCGCCGATCGTTGCCCCCGATCCGCGCCCAGCACCACCACCGCAGTGATACACAACGGCCCCGGACCAGTGCCATGCCGATGGATACCCGTCCCCCCCTGCGCCTGGAGTCGTCCCGGTATTATCGCCACCGTCGCTCAATGCCCCGCCGCCGCCACCACCGGCCTGGCTGGCGGTGCCAGTGCCACCCAAATGGTAGTAGGGGCCGCTGGAAGCATTGGGGGCAACATTGCCGCCGTTGACACTTGCCGAGAACGACGTGAAGTTCGGGGTGAACCCATCGGCGGTGTACCCCTCGAACGAGTTCCGCTTGTTCACGATGGAGGCCACACCGACTCCCTTCACGAGAGACGTGGTGCTGGTGGGTGCTGGGTGTCCGAACACGGGAATGATCTCTCCGGCCCCGCCGCCGCCACCACGGTTCACGTTGGTGCCGCCCCGCGACTGCTCACCGCCGCCGATCAGGAGAAAGTCAATCGTGGCTGGAAGGGCGGCCCCCGAGATCGGGTTCATGTGCGCGGTGAAGTTCGCCTTGTCGGCGTTGGTGTTGCCGGTGTTGATCCAGTGGTAGCAATAGTCGGAGTCGTACCATGTGCGAATCCCGGCAGATTGACTCGTGAACACGTACGAGAACGGGTTGTAAGCGGGCGCAGCGAAGTACGCATCCCAGTAGGCGAACGTGGCCGGATCGGGCTCCCCTCGGGCGAAGACGAACCCGACAAGACCCGCCTCTGGTGGGCTGTCCGGGGCAGCGAAGGTGCTTGTGAGCCCGAACTGCACATTCACTCCGTTCGCGTTCGGTACCAACGCGCACGAATTGACCCCTCCCGTCCTGGTGGGACTGACAGGAGTGTCGTCGACCCATATGGTCGATCCGCCATCGACTGGGTCGTAGGTTGCGACCCACGAGTCCCAGTTCGTGCCCGAGATGACGTTACTGATGACCGAGCCGCCCGCCTGGAAGTTGATCCCGACGTTCGACGCTGCGAGGAACCCGATCCGCGACGATGTGCCGGTGTTGACGTCAGGCCACCCCAGCGCCGCTCGCTGTAGCGTGGCCCCGTTGGCCTTCCTGAACGCCATCACAGTGAACGGGCCGTCGCATGGTGGACCTCCGAAGTGGTTGGTCCAGTTCCCGACGATGTTCCCCAAGGCGACCACCGAGTTCAGGGTGTCGTTGTTGCCTGAGATGATCAGATCGAAGTCCGACCCAGCGATTCCTTGATTCTCAATGACCTGATCGTCGGTCATCCCGTTCCAACTGCGCATGTCCCAGACGATCAGAGCGTCGCGGAGCGGTTCGATCGGATGCACAACCAGAGGGTCGCCAGCGTTGAAGCGTTGCCGTCTCACGCCAAGCCGATCCACATTCCGCGTGACGCGCCGCCCCCGAAACTGGCGACATCCAGCGACACCAACGCGCCCGGCGGGACGGAGACAGACAGCGCGCCGCCCCCGTTGCCGCTGATCGACAGCGTCTGCGCGGTCACACCGTTGACTCGAACGTTCACCGACAATGCCGACGTGTTGACGATCAGCGATGCATACCAGATCGACAGGCTCGTCCCAGCGAACGACAGGATGCCCGGCGACTCGTCGGTGTAGTTGATCAGCCCCGGCCACGAAAACTGGAACGGCCACTCCGACCCGCCGCCACCGCCGCCACCGGCCTGTTGACGAATACGACGATCGGCCCTGTTCGGTGCCGGATCGAACAGAGGCTCCGACGCCGGAGAGAACCGCGACGACCGGCCGCTCACTCCGTCACCCCCAACGCCTTCGAGAACGCCATCTGCGAGTTCCGGTACTTCGTGTCACCCACAAGCCCTTGCCCGATGCCCTTCAACAATTCGAACTGCTCACGCTGCTGCAAATTGATCCGGGCGTTCAACTCCAACGTGATGTCCGCCCGACCCATGTCGGTCTGGACGACCGTGATCGCATGCACCTGATACTGGGTCAGGACACCAGTCGGACCGGGACACCCAACCTGATTCCCGACCGAGTACGCGTCGTACGGTGAGTCCGCTTCGCCGAGCGGGTCGATCGCGACCACGACCGCATACTTCGGGTTGGCGTTCTCCTCCAACATCACTCCCGCCTGGGACAATGCGTCGTTCAACGTCGGAGCGTCGACGGTCATGAACCCCTCGTACTGACCCCACAACGCCTGCGACGCCACATCCTCAATCTCGAAGTAGCCGGACGTCCACTTCACCAGATACCTGTTCCGAGGCTGCACCTGCGGCACGAACGACAACGACCGGATCGTCTGCGTGTCGACGTCATGCGTGACCTGATAATCGATACCGGAGGGCGTAGCGATCGACCCCTGCACGAACATCTGCAACAACTTCGTGCCCGGCCTGACCCGCCAATCCACCCACCCTTGATCGACCAGACCGCCAAGCAGATCGAGGACACTGTTCCCGATCGCGATCGAGTAGCCAGGCAGATACTCCCACGGGTTGCCGAGCGAATCGTTCCAGTCGGTGAAGTCGGTAGCGAACCCGGACAACGCACCGCGGGCCTGTACCTCGCCGATCGCGTCAAGCATGATCTGGCCCGGCGTCCATCCCGGATCAGGCACCGGATACGGCAACGCGATCCACGACCCGTCGGTGACAACGATGTTCTCAACCGGGTCAGCGTGATCGTCCAGCCGGGCGACTGCGCACATGAACCCGCCAGGGTTGTAGAACTCCGGAGGCCATTCCGAGTTCACTACCAACGCCGCCAACGTGTACGTCCCTGCGGGCAACGTCATGTCGACCCGCTTGTATTCCTGCCAGCAGTGCATGTTGACCAGTTCACCGAGGATCGGCGTGCCGTCGAGGTACAGCGTGTAGTAGTTGTCGCCGGTGACGAAGATGCCGACGTTCGTTTCGCTGGTCAAGGTGAACACCCGTCGGAAGTAGTTCTTGCCGGGCGGCTGCAAGTCGTCCTGCCCCCAGATCCAGTAGGCGTCCGGGATCGGCCAGCCGATCGGTGCAGGCACCGGAACGATCTCGACGACGTCCTCCTCACCGTCAAGTTCGGTCGTGTATTCCAGGAACGAGAACCGGCCAGGGTCGATCACGTTCGCCTTGTATCCGACAGTGGCCGGGACCCAACCGCCGAGGTTGGGGTAGTCCGGCGACGCGAACGTGTACAGCCGATGCTGCGCGTTGACTGGATTCTCCAACCCCTTCGGCGGGTAGACGATCGCCTCGTCTAGCAGGGTGGCCCGGCCCTGCCCGGCCGCCGTAATCCGCTCACCGGCTTCCTCGCTTTCCGTCAACGCCACAATCTGTGGAGGTTGAAGGATCTCCCAGGTGAACACGACGTCACCGAACATGTAGCAGCGAACCTCACGGCCGGGGACCAGCTGCGCGGCGTCTGGATCGTCACGTTGGATCGTGAGCCGCCCTGAGCCGACGTCGTTCAACGTGTCCTGGAACTGCACCCCCGTCTGGGTCGACAACGTCGAGATGAACGTCCCTGACGCGGACCACAGTTCGGCGTACATCGACGGCACGAACGGGTCAGGATCAGGGTCGGCGTTACGGACCGAGATACCAGCCACCGGGGTAGCCCCGTCGAACGAGGCCAAGTCGAGAATGTTCGTCTGTGGTGGCCCGACCGCAATCGGGCCGACGACCGCGGTTTCACCGTCGAATGACGCCAGATCAAGCTCGACCATGCCAGCCTTCGTTTACAGTCGGAACATCTTCGTCGTGCCGTTCGACCAGCGGACGATCACATCCCCACCGTCCGTTTCGACGTCGATCATCGCCGCCGACGCGAGCGTGTCGTAGAAGATCACCACCCGCGACGTCGCCGCGGAACCGGTCCACTGATAGACGATGATCGACCGGATGTCATCACCTGCGCCGACCGCGGTGAACGTGACGTCGTTCGCGTCGCACACACCGTGCACGTTCGTCTTGCCGGACAGGTTGGCCGAGGCGACGATGACGCTGCCCGACACATCGTCGTAGAACTCGTCGGCGGCGTCGTAGCTGTAGGTGTCGTCCATGAGGGCGCACCGCCAGTCGCTGCCGGTGAAGTCCAGGTCGCCGTCGGCGAACGCCTGCCGCGACAGCGGGTACATCTGGTTGGACATGGCCGCAGCCTATGCGATCGGCCGACGAGGGCCGGGTTACGAGCCGACGAGCACGAACCGGCCAGCCGGAACGGTCAACGTCACCCGATACACGGCGTAGCCGGGGTCCTCGACTGGGTTCACAGCACGAGGCAAC
Organism: uncultured Acidimicrobiaceae bacterium; assembly: GCA_964505525.1. Taxonomy (GTDB): domain Bacteria; phylum Actinomycetota; class Acidimicrobiia; order Spongiisociales; family UBA5794; genus UBA5794. The sequence goes on from CAZDIQ010000001.1 coordinate 45,139, forward strand.
GTGAACTTGACGTCGGCCTTCATCTTCGTGGCCCCGTCCGGCAACGTCAACGTCGCCGGGATCGTGCCACGCCCCGTCGTGACCGGCCCGAAAGCGCCCGAGATGAGGGTCTGCAAGTTGGCCCACAATCCCATCCACGCGTCGTCGTGTGCCACCCCGTTCTGGTCGGCGTACCCATTCACGAACAAAGTCAACTCGTAGTCCGATTCGTCATACCGCGACGGATACGACCGTTGACCGGCCGCGGTCGGCAACAGCACCGAGTCCGCCCGGATCGCATGCTCAACCCACAAGGCTTGCAGGTCAGTGATGTCCCAGGCCGGGCAGTTCAACGGGAAGTCGTCATCGCCGACGTCGAGCGCGCCGAGGCACCCGTACTCGTTCTCACACCACCCGGCCATCAGAACTCCTCATCCCAGTCGATCCTGCCCGCGCCCAGGTCGGACAGCTGCGACACGATACGCGTCGCCGTCTTATGTGCGTTCTTCGCTTCGTTCACCGTGATCTGCTCGACGTTCACCGACCGGTCCATCGAACGCGATACCGCCTGACGTGCCGCCGCCGACGGCACCAAAGGACGTCCCCCACGGGAACCGTGCGCGACGTCAGCGGACACCGGGTCCCTACGAGACAAGGCCAGCCCGAACATTTCGGCCACCTGCGACAGCACCTTCTCAGATTGGCGACGCTTCCGCACCCCCAACGGGATGTACGCCTCGCCACCGGTTTCCGGCTCGGCAAAGACCCGCCACGCCCCGGCCGGTGCCATGTGGGCCGTATGGTTCTCGCGGACCCCACCGTTCCGGAAGAACAGGAGGCCACCGTCAGCGAACGGGATGCCACCACCGTTTGCCGAGACACGCTGGTTCCGTCCCGCGCTCTCAACTTGCAACGCTTCAAGGATCTGCCGGTCCCGTTCGGAGATGACGACGTTCACGTTCACCGGCACTTCGATCCCCGCGGCAGCCGCGATGTTCGCGGCTGTGATCGCCGCCTCAACAGCTTCCTGCATCTTCGTCGACAGCAGGTCCGGTTGGATCAGATTGTCGACCAGCTGCTGCGCGATCGCCGGGTCGAGCCCACCAGCCGTCAACTGGTTCGTCAAGTCCTGCGACGCCGACGCCAGGAACAGCTGGGCGGCGGTCGCGCCTTGCGTCTCGAAGATGCCCTGAGCCTGAGACAGAATCCCGTTGATCGTCGGCGCGAGCGTGTCCTGGAACAGCTGCTTCGATTCTTCGGTCGGCGCGGCCAGGATGAACTGGTACAGGCCGATCCCGGCCTCAGCGGCCTGCTGCTTCACGATGTCGAGCAGCCCGCCAGGGTTCGACAAGTCGATGCCACCGAGCCGGGCTTCCAACTCGTCCAGTTCCCGCAACGCGTCATCAAGGTTGCGTTGAGCCTTCTCAGCGTCCTGGAACACGAGCGCCCGTTCACGTTCAAGCGCCGCCGCGCCGACCGTCGCGCCAGCGGCACGGGCCGCTTCGATCCGGGCGTCGAGAATGTCGGCTTCGGTCTGGGCGTCGGCCTGTTCGCGGGCGACGTCCGCGCGTAGATCGGCGATCGTGTCGCGCTGATCGTTGATATCTTCGATCAGCCGCTTGGCTTCCTCCTGAGCCTTCTTGAATCCGTCGGAGTCGACCAACCCGAGCAACGCCGATGAGATCCCAGCGATGTCCGTCTCGATGTTCTGGCGGGCGACGGTGAGCGACAGGTTCTTGTCGAGCCCGGAGAACGCTGTCGACACCAACTTCGTCGCGGCCTCAACCCCCTTCAACGCCTCCTCGTATGCCTCCTCCAAGTCTTTGACGCTCTTGGCTTCGTCGTCGAGCAGCTGCTGCCGTTCCTTCGCGACCCCGGCCATGTACCGCTGGTTCGCCGCGTAGGCGTCGGCCATCGTCTTGTAGGACTTACCGGTCTGGTCGGCGTCAAACTCGGCGCGGGTTCGCAGGGAGTCGAGCACAGGGGAAACGACCCGGTCAATCTCATCAAGTCGTCCAGCGATACGGGCGACGTCCTCGACGTTGACGATGCGGTTGGCCAACCCTCCCTCGTAGACGTACAACGAGTCGAGGAACGCTGCAATGTCGGCGTCGGTGCCTGCCAGAAGCTCCTTCAACTCGTCACGATTGATCCGCACCCCGTTCGGCAGCCCGGACAGCAGTTCCTCCATGAAGTCGGTGTCCAGCTGCTGGGACAGGAACTCGTCGAACGACTCGGTGTCAATGACGTCCTCGGCGGTCAGCTTCTGGGCTTCGGTGATACCGAAGGCTTCACCGAACTCGGTGCGGATCGTGTCGGCGAGCGTTTCGACGGTCGCCTGGAACTCCTCGGCTTCACGCTTCCCGGCTTGCAGCTGACCGACGATCGCACCGATCGCGGTCGCCCCGACAGCCAACCCCAGCCCGATCGGTCCACCGGCCGCGAACCCTGCGGCGGCCGACCCGACCGCCGACACGAACGACGTCACCTTCCCTGCGGTGTCATCGGCGGCGAACCCGATCCCGGAGATGGCCCCGACGATCGCGGCCGACCCGACGACCGCGGCCGACGAGAACTTCTTGACCGCACCACCAGCGGTATCCATCGACGTCGTCGTCGTCTCCACAGCGGCGCCTGCTTCGCTCGCGGCCTTCGCCGTGCCAGGCAGCACCGCCGAGAACCGGGAGAACGACGCCGTGATCGACGTGATCGTCCCAGCGACCCCTTGTGCGGCCTTGAACGCGACGAAGGCAGTCACCATCGAGGTCAGTACAGGGACTGGGATGATCTCCAAGACGTCGGCGAGAGCGGTGAGCCCCGGCACCAGAATTGACGCCAACGTCGTACCGGTCTGGGCGACGGCGGGGCCAAGCTCAGCGATGATCCGACCGATCTCTGGCAGCACCCGCCCCATCAACGGCAACAGTTGAGTGATAACCGGCACGACCCCTTCGAGGGCTGAGCCGAGCCCCGTGAACAATCCTTCGAACGCTGGCGCGAGAGCGAGGCCGAGGTCGTCGACCAACGGAAGGATCTGGGGGATGAGCCCCTCGAACGACCGGGCCAGGGCAGGCCCGATGGCCTTCAACGCAATGTCGACCTGACCCTCCAACGGGCCGAGAGCGTCCGCGACCAAGGTCGACACACCAGAAAACGCGGAGATCAGGTTCAGCTGGATCGTGTCACCGAACGCGGACAGCTTGCCTTGCAAGGTTTCAGCAGCCGCTTCGATCGACCCGGCGACACCAGGGAACTCCTGCATCCGTTCGAGCAGAATGTCGACGGCGTCTTCCCCGGTGATCGCCCCGTCCTTGATCTTCTCCTGAGCCTCCTGGAACGACACTCCAAACCGCTCAGCGACCCCTTCGGCCAGCTGCATCTCGGTGTTGAAGCCAGGCAGAGTCGACGTGATCTGGCGCAGGTCCTGCGTCAACGGCTTGACACTGGTACGAATCTGGCCGAGCGCGAGCGTCAGCCGACCGAACGCCTCCGGGCTGCTGTTGCCGAGCAACGCGACGATCGCCCCCAGATCCTTGACGGTCGGGACGACCTCCTCAGCGGTGATACCAATCGCGAGCAGCTGACGGGCAGTGTTCGCGAGGGTTTGCGTGTCGAACGGTGACGGGATCGCGAACGCTTGCAGTTCCTTGAACAAGACGTCGGCCTGTTCCGCGGAGCCGAGGATGTTCTCGAACGACTTGATCGTCCCTTCGAGCGCGGCCGCCGACTGGACACCCATGACAGTGATCGCTGCGCCAGCCGCGCCGATCGCCGCGACCCCGCCGACTGCCAGGAACCCGAGACGACTGACGAGTCGCCCGATCCCACCATTATTCGACGCGGCCTTGTCAGCGACCGCGTCGACCGCTTCGATCTGTGCGGCAGCCGACGCGATCCCGTTGACATCGAACTGAATGTCGATATCTCGACCGTCCAACGCGGCGACAGCCGCGGTGACCGTCGACAATTGAGACAACGCCGTCGCCGCGTCGACGTCCACGTCGATGTCGACCGGCTGGCCGGACACGGCCGTGATGAGCGTCGAGATACGAGCCAGTTCCGCCCGTGCCCCAGCGTCACGGACGATCGGATCAATGATGATCGTGTCCGACTCGACCGACTTCGCGATAGCCGCCAACCGGAGCAGAGCGGCGTTGGCTTCCTCGATCTGGTCCGTGCGGAGATCGGCCTGCAACTTGATCGTGTCGAACGCGTTGAGGCCAGCGACAAGCTGGGCGATGTCACCGCGGGCGGTAGCCAGGTCAAGCTTGACCGGGATATCAATCCCGACTGCCTCGGCCGCCGCCTTGACCCCGGCGATCTCGCGGGCCATCGGCGCGGTGTCGGCATCGACCGGGACCGTGATCCCACCGGCCGCAGCAGTCCGTTGCAGGACGGCAAGCTCACGACGAATCTCGGCCCGCACCTTCGACAAGTCAACGGTGACACCGATGTTGACCTTCGCCTGCTCCTCCAACGTCCGCATCTCTTGCAGCAGACGTCGACGGATAGCGGCGATGTCCCGCAGCAGCTTCTCGTCAGAGAGCCGAAGGTCACCGGTTGCGGTCGCCAGCGGATCTGCCACGCTGGAACACTAACCGCCTCGGTGCCAGGCCGGATGGAGCGTCACCCGAACAGGTCGTCGGCCTGCTTCAACTGGGCCTGCTTGCGTTGCTCGACGAGGAACTCGTCTTCGACGATCGGGATTCCGAACTTCTTCGCCATGTCCTTCCACATGCGGCGACGTTCGGCTTCCTTCGGGTACACCCGTTCCATCTGGTAGACGGCGACGATCGCCGCGTCGCGCAGAGTCAGTCCGTGGAGGTTGATTCCGTGGAGTCGCCATCTAGCCCAGATGCCGGGGTTCCCGACGAGGGCGATGGCGGTGGCAGCAACGTAGGGTCCACGGACGCGACGGCCTCTACCTCCTTCTGCACCCGTCCGAGAACGACTTCTTCAAGCCAAACTCGGAGGGCTCGAACCTCGGCCGGGTCACCGTTGAGTAGCAGCGGGCCGAGTTCGTCCACGTCTCGTTCGTCGATGAGCAGAAGACTCTGGTTGACCACCTTGCGCCATTCCTCGGCTTCCTCCTTGACGGCGAGTTCCCGAGAATCGTTCAGCATCTTCATCAGTTCTTCGTCCGTGACAGAGTCGTCCGCGGCCATCGCCAGTTCACGCCGGGCGCGCCGGGCACGTTCCACGACATGGGCTTGCAGTTGCGCGGAGATCGACTCGTATTCCAAGTGCCCGTCGTAGCTGTACGACGCCTTCGCCCGGAACTGCTTCACGCTGACTTCATGCGTGGCCGGGTCGACGACACCCCACTCGAACGTCTTGCCTACGAACTTGACACCGAACTTTGGGATATCTGCCATGCCGGGATCGTAGCATCGGCTGCGACAGTGTCAGCGAGGGTGGCGTTGCACCTTCCGGAAGCCGAGCCGACGGAACGTCGAGTAGAAGAACGGCCGCGCCTTCACCGGCCGCACACGACGAGCGAACACGACCACCCCCGCCTTGTTCACCCACCGCAACGCCTTCGCCTTCTTCGGGAAGATCCATCCGTGCCCCTCATGCACGTACACCCCATACTTCACGCGGGTGTAGAACGTGACGACGAACCCCCCGGCGACACGAACCGGCCGCAAGATGCCGGACTGATCACGCATGCGTCCGGTGTCGTACGGCTCCTCGGCGCGCAGCACCGCCAACATCTGCTTGTTATTCGCGACCCACCAGGCGTCGGCGAGTTCGCGTTCGAACTGCTCTACGGCCCGCTGGTCGATGTCGACTCTGGCGATGGCTCGGCTCCTTCCACGACGACCACAACGTCGGCCGCTGCGTCCGGTACGGCACGCGTGCGCGGCTTCCGTTCTTTCGGTAGCACCAGTTCAACGGCGTGCCCCGCGGCGATGAACCGGTCAACTCGATCGTCGTCCCACGACTTCGCGTCGAATATCGACCCGACCGGGCCTTGCGTCAGGAACGGCCGTTGAATTATCAGACGTCTGCCCACAGAACTCTCCTTCTCTCAGGAACCAGTGTTGCACGGATCGCAGAACGTGACGTCGACTGACAGACGCATCGTCCACCCGGCGCAGTTCCCCATCGGCGGGTCGTCAGTCAACGACACGAACCTGATCCACTGGTTCCACGGCGCGCAACACTTGATCGCCGCCAAGGCTTCCCAGCCGGACGCGACGAGTTCCATGCCGTCGATCGACAGTTTCTCCGCTGACCGTGCCTTCCCGGACTTCGTGTTCGACATGAAGCACTGCGAGTAGATGACGTCAACTTCGGTGCGTAGCTGCATGCACTTCGTCGACATCGCCGCCTCACCACCGGCCGGTGACGTCGACACTTCCTCAACGCGCAGCACGCACGGCGCCGAGCAGCATTCGATCGTCTCGCCGGAGCCAGTGGACCCGGTATGAACTTCCATACCGGGGCACAATTCTCCGAGGCAGTCGACGATGCGAGCCAACGCGTGCGCCGGGGACGGGAAACCCTTGACTGCCACGGGGGAACCTTACCCTCGGACGCGACGTGCCCCCGGCATCAGTCAGGCCGGGGGCACGTCTGTAGTCGCTAGGAGGCGAAAGGTCAGCTGCCGGTTTCAATCGGCGAGAACACGCACGCCGACTCGGTGTCTTCTGGCGGGCAGTCAATGAACCGGGTGTACTGCCATCCGACGCCGTCGTTGATCGCCTCGAACGTGTCCTCGTCGGCCCACGCCGACAGGTAAGTCGGCAGTTCACCGACCGTCGAGTAGTTCCCGAAGATGGACGCCGAAACGGCCGACTGGCCGGTCATCACGAGGTCCGGGACGTCGTCACCGTTGTACGTCGCGGCCGTGGTCTGCGCCCACTGTTCGAGGCGAGGGATGAGCACCGCCCGGCACTGCGGCTGCTCGCCGGGAACGCAGGAGTCCGACGTCGGCTCGAAGATGATCTCCAACGCGACCGAGGTCGTACCGGCGATGTTCACGTCGATGAACCCGACGATGTCCTCACCGTCGTACTGGATCGTCTTGTATCCGGTCGCGGCTTCGAACAGCGGGTTCGACCCACAGAACGTGATCGCGTACGAGAACCCGTTGTCGGTCGGGTTCGGACGAGGCTTGTTACAGGTCCGGCCCGACACGACCTTCGTGGGGGTCGTCGTCGGGATGTCGACGTTGCGGGTGATCTCCAACGTCTGGATCGCGTCAGCGAGGCCCTTCAACGCTGGCGTGTCGTTCTCGATGTCGGTCGGGATACGACCGCACTCGTCGAGGACGAACACCGTCATGCGACGGATCACCTGGGAATCGAAACAGGTCACGGTTGTACCTCCGAGTTACGGCCGTTCATGGACGGCATCTTAGACACGGCCAACAGGCCGATCGCGGACTTCACGACCCGCCGCTCGCTGGACGGACAAGGCGGCCACGCTTCGGTGCGTCAGCGCGACGAACCCTCGGCCGCTTCTTCACGCCGTGCGGGTTGACGGCACGAATCCAGTAGTCGACGAGCAGCAGGCCGGTGAGTCCTTGATCGAGGAACGACATCGGGTCGAGAAACCCGACGGTCACACCCTGCCGGGTGACGGTCGCTACCCGTTCCGGGAGCCCACACTCGTCGGGGCAGACAACCGCTTTCGTGATCTCACAGGCCAGTCTGGCGGCAGCGAGTTCACCACCGGCTGGGACGTCGCGACCCCAAACGTAGGTGACTTCCCACGAGCCGGGCTGTCCCGGTTCGGCTTCCTGGTCTTGGCAACGCGGCCACGGGTCGCCGTCGACGCGGATCAGCAGCGGCCCCAGCTTCGACGTGCCGAGACGGTACGCGGCAGGATCGAGAGTGTCGCCGTCGATGACGACCGACACGATCTCGGTGATCCGCTTCGACGGGAGCAACAGCTTCTCGACCCGCCCACACGAGCAGTTCCCGTATCCACAACCTCCGCACAGGTATGGGTACAACTGGAAACCTTCGACCAACGGCCAACCGGTCGGGGCCGGGCACGGCTCCGGAGTGTCGCACGGCTGGATCGTTTCGGTGCACAGCCCGAACCGGCGTCCGGTCGCAGCCCACAGGATCTCGATCGCGAACTGGGTTGCCAACTCGACGAGCAACGGGTCCGGGTCGTCGCAGTCTTCGCAGGCGATGTCAGCGACCGGCCACCAGCACGGCGCAGTGCCGTCGTCCTCGGCGCTCCATGTCGTCACACGGGTGACGCTACTCGGATTCGATCGGGTCCTCGCGGAACTCGTTGAGCAGGGCTTCCATCATCTCCGGTTTGCGGCGGGCGAGCCGATACCTGTTCCGCAGAGCGAGGCCGACGTCGGAACCGACGGCCCGGTCGCGGCGAGGCGGCGTCGGATGCCACAGATGGATGCAATCTCTCGGTGCCCGGTGGACCGGTCCGGCGAGCGTCGTGAGCGCCATCCCCCACGCTTCGTCCTCCTGACCCCAGCCAACGAACCGCGAGTCGAGCGGCACCTGCTGGTACAGGTTGGCGCGCATCACGACGCAGCCGCCCCCGGTGACCGCCGTGTACGGACGTTCGGCGTGATGCTTCGGTCCGATCTGATGCAAGCCGAGCGTCCCCGCGAGCAGCTGTTCAGTGGCGGCACGGGTGAGCCGAACGACACGACGGTGAGGCATGGCCCAACGAGATGAACCCTGACGGACCGCGGTGATCGCCTGGTCGATGGCAGGAACAACGACATCGGCGTCGGTGATGACGAGCACGTCGTCAGGGTCCGGTTCGATCACCGAGAGCGCGGCGTCGACGGCGAGCGCCTTGCACCACGGTTCGTCATGCAGGTTGCCGACCGACACCTGGAACCCGGCGTCCATCCATCTGGCCCCGACGAAGTTGAGGGCGTCGGCCCGGTGCCGGTCGTCGCCGCCGTACGGGATGACCACTCGGATCACGGCACGACATCCAGGAAACCGGGGATGTCCTCGGTGAACTTGACGCCGTGCCGTTCGAGGATGGCTTCGACGTCGATACCGCACAGGCAGACGTCCCGGTCGGTGGCCCAGTCTTCCCACGGTTCCCAGTCCCAGTCGGCTTCGGTCACCGGCCAACCAGCCGCGGCCATTCCGTGCACCCCTGAGATCCACTGGCCGCCAGGCAGCACCACCATCGTGCACACGTCAGAACCCTTGCACCGGGGCCGGGTCGTAGATGAGCGGCGGCTGAACATCACCGTCAATTTCGATCGCTGCGCGGGGACGGTCCCGGTAGAACCAGCGGTGGAACAGTTCGTCGATCGTTTCGTCGTCGAACTGGCCCCACTGCCGCCAGTGTGCACCGTACATCGGGTCGAGGTCGGTGGCCTGATAGGCGGCAGCACCGTTACGGATCTTCGACAGGACCTGCTCGACCGAACGGTACGGGAAGTGACGGACGACGAGCGCCGGATTGAACAACGGCTGCCACTGGTCGTAGACAGCGCCGTGGTTGCCCATCTCGATCACCAGAGACTCGTGCCAGCGCACCGCGACCTTCGGGAACTTCCCTGGAGTGGTGCGCCGCCAACCGATGCGGAGCACCGGGTCGGGTTCGTCCGGGTCTTCGGCGGTGCACACATGGTCGTACAAGTCGGCGGGCACCACCATGTACGGGTTCGGGATGCCAGCCAACGTGTCCGCGATCCGAGGAGCGAACGGCGAGTACCAGATCTCGTCGGCGTCGAACGGGACGATCCAGTCGGCGTCGAACATGTCGTGAGCCATCCGGGCGAGGCCGGTCATCTTCGTCGACTGGTAGTAGCCGACTTCGTCGTCAAGCAGCTGCATCGACGGGATGTTGAGGTCGGCCAACGTTTCTTGGATGATCTCCCCGGTGCCGTCGGTCGACATGTTGTCGGCGACGATCAACGCGTCGACCTGCGTCGCCATGTGCCGGATCGTCGTCGCGATGACATCGGCTTCATCCTTCACCATCGTGCAACCGACTGTCGTCGTCATCGGCCTGCCTTCCGGACGTGGTCCCACAGGACCGGGTGGACCATCGGCAGCACGTAGCTGCTGTTGAGGTCGAAGACCAAGTCCTGGCGCCAGGCGATCAGCAGGTTCTGCCGATACCAGTTCTCGATCTCGTCGTCGTCCCATATCTCGTATCGCAGGTCACCGGACACACGGAAACCCGACACGTGGAACTGGGACTGCCAGTAGCCGGGCCATTGCTCGTTCAGATGACCGGTGCCACCCTGACCGGGGATCGCAGCCGAGAAGACGACGACCGGGGCAGCAGCGCACAGTTCACGGATGAACGAGTCGGCCCTGGACCGGTGCAGGTGTTCAGCGACCTCCAAGCAGACGGCCACATCGAACGAGTCGGCGAGCCAGTCAAGCGAACCCTTCTTGCCGAGGTCGGCCCGATAGTACCGGTCGCCGAGCGGTGAGCCGTCACCGTCATGACCGTCGACACCGACGACCTCCCAGCCATGTCCGGCGAACTCGTGAGCCCACCATCCTTCGCCACAACCGACGTCGAGCAGACGCCCAGGTTCCAATGCCAGCCGGTCGATGAGGAACGGGACCAGCGCCGCCGCCGACGACTTGATCCCCTCTCGGATCACGTCATAGAAGTGTGCGTCGTACATCAGAGTCCTCTCGCTTCGTGGGTTTGCCGGTAATAGTCGTCGCCGTCCTCGGTGACGTTGAGGTATTCCATCGTCGGACGACTAGAGAACACACGGGTATAGCCGCGAGCCCAGACGTCACGCGTCAACTGCTGATCTTCTCCCGAGGCTTCCGGCGTCCAGATGATCTCCTCGTAGCGGAGGCCCTCATCCCACAACGAACGCCGGATGATCGAAGCCCCACCGACCGGCCACGTCGGCCAGAACGCCGTCTCCTCGTCGCCGGACGCGATCAACCCGTACTGGCCGACTCCCGGATCTTTGAACGCTTCCACGACGTCGTCGCACCAGCCGGGCAGGAACCGGGTGTCGTTGTCGATCCGATGCAGCAGCGTGGCTTCTGGCGGTGCAAGGTCGAACCCACGGTTAGTGGCATAGCCGGGGTACATGTTGACGCGCAGCAACAACACACGGACGGGGAGGGAGCCGAGCCATTCCTGGACGTCGCGGCGGGAACCGTTGTCGACGATGACCAACGAGTACGGCAACGTGACAGTCGCCAGGTACGACTCCAACGTCTCAGCGGTCAAGTCGCGCCGGTTGTACGAGACGATCACCGAGTGGATGTGATGGACGGTCAATAGCCGGTTCCGTTCCGTTCGAGGCCGGTGTGATGAACCCACGGGGCGTCGTTACGGGCACCCCAGTACGCGAACCGGTATCCGGCTTCGCGCAACATCATCGTGAACTGGCCTTCGGACTGTTCCCCTTCGGGCCAAGCGAAGTCGAACAGACTCTTGCGGTAGATGCACGGGTTCGTGGTGAAGAACAGGCTGTGCTCCAACCAGCGGTCGCCGTACATCGTCAGCAGTTCCAGGAACGCTTCCGGGTTCGCTTCGACCACGCCGCCAGCGGCCTTCTCGACCGGGTTCCACGCTTGCCGTCGCAGCGCGACCTGCGCGATGTTGGGATACGAGTCGAGGAGTTCGATCATGCCGTCCAACGGGATCAGCCGGTTGAACGTGAAGTCGTCCTCCAAGTGGAAGATGTAGTCGGCTTCCGTCTCGGTTTGCAACACGGACCAGGCGGTACGGATCGCTCCACCGAACCCTTGACGACCGCGGGCATGGAACACGAGCGTCCATGTCGGGAACATCGACCGTAGCCAACGGTGGTTCTCCTCGTCACCGGAGTCGTCGTACAACCAACGTTCAGTGACCGCCCCGTACGGGACGTTCAGTTCGAACGATGCGATCGTGTCGGCGATGTGCTCGCGGCGGCCGTCGGTGATCACCAAGGCTGCGACGTTCCGCCTCGGCCCGTCAATGGTCATGTCGCTCCTGTCTCTTCTGTTCGAGGGCTTGGCCGTCAGCAACACCCTTGTCGTAGGCCCGTTGCCGGACCATCACCCCGGCATCCGCTGCGCCCCTCAACAGGGCGACGCATTCCTCCTGGGTCAACGGGTCCGGGTGGTTGGTGACAGCCTTCACGACGGCCCGACACCGGGCCCCGTTCACGGCGAGCAGTCCCCAACCTTCCGGTAGTTCCGGGACGATGCGGTCAGCGAGCGGCTTCGGCGCGGCGATCCAGAACCGGTGTGCCCGGCGTCGCCATTCCTCGTTCTTCGTCAGGTCCGGGGTGACCACGCGGGCGACGGTTCCAGGTCCTCCGTGGTGGTTCGCCATCCAACTGTCAGCGGCGATCTGCTTCAACGCTGCGACCGTCACCCGACTGTGATGGTTCTCGACACGCCCGTCCGGCCAGGTCGTCGTGTAGGTGATCGACTCGATCTCCTTCCGCCAGTCCGAATAGGAAACCTTCACTTCCACCGCGTCCATCTCGTACCGGTTCGATCGCCACAACGCGAGGACGAGCACATCAATCTTCGCCCGATACGACAACGTCGGATGCAGGCAGGCTTCCCGCAGGTGCAGGTACTTGCCGTCCGGCCAACGGCCGACCAGGGCGGCCTTCACGTCCTCCGCGGTCATCTTGCTAGCGGCCATCGACCCTCCGCCAGCCAGGCGTCGTGCGACGCGATGATCTTGTCGCGCAGCTTGCGGTCGCCAGCCGCCGACCTGTTCCTGCCGCCCTCACGGGGCACCTGATAGACCGAGTCCACGAACATCAGGTTCGCTCCGGTGATGAACGCGCGGCGGAACAGCGACCAGTCCTCCCATGCCTCCTCATCCCAGAAGCCTCCGACATCGTCGAACACGGACCGGTGGATCGCTGTGCCGATCGGGCACGGGTTCATCGTCCGAATGTCCCGCTCCTGGAAGTGCACAGGCTTCCCGCCACGATGCTGCAAACGGGGGACCATGAGACGACCCCACGGTCCGCCGACCTTCTCCATCGTCGCGATATAGCCGGGGGCGAGCGCGTCGTCGGCGTCGAGGAACACGATCCAACCCTGCGGGTCGAACTCGGCCACCGCCTGATTACGGGCCTGACCGCAGGACTCCGGTTGGTCATGGTGGTACACGCGGACCGGGACCGGCCGGTCGCCTTTGTGGCGGGTCTGTGTAGCCGCTGACGGCACAGCCCGCCCCATCGCCAGGTCATGCCACTTGCGGTCGCCGTACGTGGCGACGATGACGGTCACGTCCATCTAGAGCCACGTCTCCATGATGACCGGGTCGTCGCTGGGGGCACGTTCGATCCTCGTCAGGCCCATGTGCCGCATCTCGTCGCGTATTACCTCGACGTCGCCTGCCAGCACGAACTCGCCGTCGCTGGTTCGTGCCCCGTCAGCAGTGATCGTCCAACGTCGGGCGACGAACCATTCCGGGGCGTCACTCGGATGATCGTAGACCGTCCAGAGTGCCATCGCATCCGGGTCCTCGTCGCTCATGCCCACAGATGCTTCCGTTTCGCGTAGACAATCCTCCCGGTCCGCATCCGACGTGGCTCGTCCCGGTACATCTTGTCGAGCGGGGCCTTACCCCACGACGGGTGCAGATGCTCGACGACCGAGTCGTCGGCGAACACCCACGCACCACGCGACTTCGCTGTTTCAACGAACTCGTCGTCGACGAACTCGTGCGGATACCCCTCGTGCAACACGAGGCCACACCGGTCGATCGTGCCGAACTGGTCGGCGTAGGAACGACGCACGAACGAATGTGTGGCGTGCTTCCCGGCGATCACCCGCGGTGACCCGAGATCCTGTGTGCCGACGACACCGACCGTCGGGTCGTCGAAGTAGGCGAGCCCGGCTTCCAGCCAGCCCTCATGGAAGTGCAGGTCGTCGGCGGCCAGGAACAGGACCGGTTCGACGGTGGCCCGGTATCCGTGGTTGATCTTCTTCGCGTAGTCGCCGATGTGGGCGGCCTTCATCGTCGACTGACCGACCGAAGTCCTGTTCTCGGCGATGACGTCGTCCACTTCTGCGATCACCGCCGTGTCACCGCTGGTCGTCAGGAACTCGACATGCACCCGACGTAGATCGGTGGCATCGGCGAGCGAATCGAAGAACGGGCGGACTCGATGCGGCCGTTGCAACAGAGGGACCAGGATCGCGACGTCAGGCACGACGTCAGTGTGGCATGTCGACCGACAGCATCATCCGTCGTTGAGACGGCGTTGCATGTCGGCGATCGTCGCTTCGTGCCGTTCGATCGTGGCTTCCATGTCCCGGATCTGTCGAGACGACGTGACCTCGTACGCCAAGAACTCGCGGCGCGTCAACATGTACTTCTCGTCCTTCGCTATCGCCTCGGCCTCCAACTGGTCGATACGGGCGCGGAGCTTGTTGTTCTCCTCGACGTAGAAGTTCGTGAACTCCCGCTGGTACTTCATCATCCACCGGACGATGAAGAACACGCCGGTCACACCGGACGTGGCAAGCAGGACGATCGCGGGAAGGTTGGCGTCCTGCAACGTCTCGGTCAGCCCCCCAGGATCAGCGGTCGCCGTGGTAAGGATCAGATGGGCGACGTCAATCGGGTTCACCGCGGGCACCCCACACCTGCACATCGGCTTGGCGGCGGGAGATCGCGACAAGGTTCAGGAACCCGAACACGAGAGTGGTCCCCCCGATCAACGTCCACACCGACGCGGCTGTCATCCGTGCCCGCATGTCGTAGTCCACTCCGAACAGCAGCACTTCGGAAGCGCGCAGCAGCAGCCCGACGGCGATCGTCGCCGACGAGAAGATCGTCATGTCGATCGACGTCGTACGGAACCACCAGAGCCCGGCGACGATCGCGAGAACCATGAACGGGATCGGCCGGAGCCAGCCGTCGAGCAGCACACCGTTCGCGACGACAGCGTTCCAGGCGAGCATCACACCGATCATCGCGATCCACACTCTCAGCCCGGTGTTCACCCGATGCAACGGGTGTTCCATTGGCAGGTGGTCGGCCGGGTGTTCCATCAGTCCGTTTCGCATGCGATCACCGCGTCCGCTCGTTCGAGGGCGAGCGTTTCGAGTTCGCCCGTCACTTGGTCCAGTTCGGCTGCTATCGCATCGAGAGGTTCGCCACGAGCCAGCAGCACCAGTCCCTCGGCGATGAGGGCGTCCATCTCGCCGTGCTTGATCGCGAAGTCCGACGCGATCTGTGACCGGCATCCCAGTTCGATACGTAGTTCGCCGTTGATCTTCTGTTGCTCGTCGACGTCGTTCTGGGCTGACGACGCGATCTGTAACACGCCGACCAGAGATATGACCATCACCAAGATGACCACGACCAGGCAGAACACCGAGAAGTACATGGTGCGCTGCCCGATGTGGCGCAGCTGCTCGTTCTCGGCGATCGGATCATGCCCATCCGACCGGGGGGTCACCGACATGCCCTCACCCTACCCACCACGCTCGGTGGGCAAGCGGACCCGTCAGGACACCCGCGGGTACACGCCGATCAGGTCCACCAGGACATGGATCGGAGTCGGCTGACCGTTGCCGCCGTCGTTCGCTCCCATCAGGATCGTGCCGTCCGGTTGAAGCGGGAACGGGCGGGCGTTGTCGACGACCTGCCACGGCTGAAAGTTGTTGAACGACGTCGACGCGTTCACACTCATGTAGCCGGGCCGGGCCTGGGCGATGGCGGTGACGTTCACCATCACCGCCGAATGCTTGACCGGGTCGACTCCGGTCGGCACAGCGAACAGGGCGGCCGGAAGCCGGTTCCCTGCGGTCCGCGAGTCGTAGATGCGGCGTTCGTCGGTCATGATGATGTCTCCCAGTTTGAGAACGATGCCAGGGTCCGGGCCAGGACCAGGGTCGGGCGGGATCGGCGGTGAGAGGTACTCAGACAGCCGCAGACGCCACATGGAGGCGTTCCACGGGTCGTACAGGCCGTTGAACGGCTCAGCGTCCCACGCGCCGGACGGGTCGATCTTGCGGCCACGCGGGGTCGCGTACTCGAAGTGGGTTGTGACCTGGCCGACATGCCAGCCACGGTTACGGAGCAACGCTGTGGAGACGCGGCCCCGGAAGTCGATGAGCCCGTCCGGCCAGTCCTCGAACGGCCCGCACCCTTCGATCCCGATCGACGAGCCGTTCCCGGCTGGCGCACCCCAGACGTAGCTGCCTACCCCGGCGTGGTTGCTGCGGCCCGCAGCGATGAGGATGACGTGCGGGTCCAAGTTCTTACCGGTCCACTTCACACCCGGCCGAGTCGCGGTGACCAGCAGCTGCGAGATCGGGCCCGGCGCGACCGTGTTCCCGGCGATGATCCCGTTGATACAGGACTGCGGGTCGTGACCGACCCGGCACATGCAGGCGGTGTGATGCTCGACGATCCCGGACGGGAAGAACGCGCCGGGCCGGTAGCTCGACGCCCATCCGGGCACGGTGATGATCTTCGGCTTCACGACCGGGTCCGCCTGCAACGCGGGCAGCATCCACAACGCCAGATCAGGCATGCGGGAACTCCACCGTCTGGCCGGTCGTACGGCCAGGGACGTAGTCGATCTCCGGGAGCGTGTCGGGCACGTCCGGGACCGGCACCCCGAACGCCTCCGCGGCCTCGTGCAGTTCGGCCTTGTACGCCTCGACAGCTACGGAGTCATCGACATCCTCGTCGAAGTCGTCGAACGTGTTCTCGTCGGTCACGGAGAGCACGCTACCCGTCACCCGACAGCGCCCGCTCGTCCTCGAACAAGCGGGCGCGCCGTGGAACGTCAGTCAGGCGATGGACCGATACCGAAGTTCGGGAACAGCTTCGGGTCTGGTTGACTCGGTCCGGTCGTCGAAGATGTGACACCGAACGGCTTGTAGATGCCGAGGTACATGCCGACCGAGATGACGAAGCCGATCAGCCAGGTGATGATCACAGGTTCGGTCAGGGCGAGGGAGCCGTCACCGACGGTGTTGTTCACGATGAGAGCGTTCAAGGCGTTCAACGCGAGAGTGATCAGCGCCTTCCATTTCGCGGCGAGCGCAGCGGTCGTGGCGATGCCGTTGACGATCGGGATGACCGCGGCGACGAGCAACGACACCGCCAACGCGGACAGGCGTAGCTCGGCGACCGTGTCACCCGGATCGACGTCAGCCGCCGACGCGACGAGCGGCGCGGCGCACCAGGCGACGAAGGCCAGCAGGAACGCTGCGAGCAGCATCCGCCAGCGGGTGGTGAGGTTCATGGTCGAGACTCCTTCGGTAGATGGTTCGACGAGAACCAGCATGACACGCGAAGCGGTCAGGTCAGGTGAACTCCATCGTGTACGAGATCCGCATCGCATCATCCACCGTCTTCTCGATCGGATCAGGCAGCAGGGAACGGGACGCGAAGTTCGGTTCGTCGGTGAACGCGTGGAAGCTGACGTTCGCGACACCGTTCGCGGGACCTTGCGTAGCGTCTTGCACCCAGATTGCCCCGTCCATCGCGACAAGCCGAGGCCCCGCGATGCTGATTCCTACCGGTTCCGTGGTCGGGGTGAAGGACGCAATCGGGGACCACGGGTCCGTTGCGACAGACGAGTTGTTGTTGGCGACGGACGGAACGAAGGTATCAACGTCGTATGGGCCACGGTTACTTTGGATACTGGTGGTCCCTGATTGGGGTGAAGCCAACGTCAGTGATGCACTCGCCTGCGCGTAGACGACGAGCACCCCAGCCCACGCTCCGGTCTGATCGACGTTGAAGATGAACCCATCCAACGTCTTGATCCACAGGAATGTGCCGTCCCATTCGACGCCGGTCATCTGGCGGGCGGCTGCATCAACCGTCGGGAAGCTGGCGGGAAGACCGGTCACAGCGATCGTTGAGATGATGCTCCCGTCGGAAGCATCAATCTTGTACAGCCGAGACGTCGTACCTGCGGCGACGGAACCGACAGCCCAGATGTCGGTGCCGTCGTAGGTGACGTCCAGCAGGTATGACTCAGTAGTAAACGTCGCTGCGTTCGCGTTGGAGTAGGTCAACGATCCACCGTTGGTGACACGTCGCACGAAAGGTCGGCGGCCGGTCGTCGAACCGGTCGAACCGACTGCGATCCAGTCTGTGCCGATGCGGTGCAACCCGAGGGTCGTGAACGTTGCTGCGGCGATGGCGTTCCCACCGACTCCGGCAGCGAAAGCGGCGGCGCTCTCATCGGCGGCTGCGTCGACGGTGTAGTTGCCGTTGACGTCGAACGTCACGTTGTAGGAGATCAGCTTACGACCCGACGCGGAGATCGAAAGCTGGTACAGCTTCCCTGATCCCGGATCATAGTAGGAAGCCATGTCATTGATCGCTGTCCCGAGAGTCAGGAATTGAGTCGAACTACCCGAGAGGACGCCGTTGGACCATCCAACTGTCGACGAGTACCGGCGCGAGTACAGGGCGACGTCACAGATGAGCGGGTCACCGGACGCTGACGACCAATAGAGACGTCGCCAGCCGACCGACTGGAAGATGCCGTTGCCGTTCCCGGTGGTCCATTCCCACGCGAACCCTGCCGAGTCCGGACCGACCGTGCACAACGACGGCACAACCAAACCCTGCTTCGCCGACGGTGCTGCCTGCCCCCACTTGTGTGCCCACGCGATGACATCACCGAACGCGAACATGTCCGTCGGGTCTTCCGCCGTGTCATCAGTCCAGCAGGCAAGATGATCATTCGAGAGCCGTTTCGCTGACCGCGGGTCGCGGCCCTTCTCATCCAACGTGATCCCGTCCAGTGGCGCGGCCAGCCCCCACGTCCACGCCAGACGTTGCAGGGCCTTCGCGTACCGTTCCCACTGGACGGTGTTGACGTAGTTGTCGGCCTCTTGTCGTTCCTTCACGCGGCCACGCGAGTCGAGTAGTTCGACCCGGACGCGGCCCTTGACGCGCAGGTTCGGGGTGTTGACGATCTCGGCGATCTGTCCTGCGGCACGGCGGTCATCAAGCTTCATGGACGTCTCCTTGGATGTGAATCGTACGGTGCCCGAACAGGCATGGTGGTGATCGTCATTCCGGGAACCCAGGGAAGCCGTCCGCCACCCGCAACGGCCCGTAGTAATCGAACCACACGGTCTGACCGTTGATATAGGCACCGTTCAGCACCTGGGTGACCCCCTCGTGCTCGAATGACGCGGACAGGGACTCGCGGTCGCTGATGTTCAGGTAACACATCCCCACCAAATAATCTTCGATGCCTTCGTCGTACAGTTCGGCCGGGATCGGGATGACATCAACGAACGTCTGATACTTGTAAGGCCGTCGCTGACCGTTGGCGTACACGACACCCGAGGTCGACATACCGCCAAACGGCTGATCCAGCAAGTTGAGGAAGTTGAAAATCGACGATTCCTTGATCACATCGACCACAACAGGCGATTCCGGATCGGACAGGTCGATCGAGGCGATGCTGGAGCCGACGTCTTCGCAGCGCACCACGGCCCAGCCCGGCCCATCAATCATCACGTACGAGTTATCGTTCAAGCTGATCGTGACGTTCTCGGTTGCGGCCACGAACGGGGCGGTGGGGTCGGACACGTCGATCAACAGCAGGATGCCGTCATCGTTGGAGTCCGCGCCACAAGCGATGTAGATGTGGCCGTCCATGACGTGCATGCGGGAGAGGTCGCCATCCGCGAGCGGCACGGTGGTGAGCGACCCGATAATCGACATGTCGGCCGGGTCCGAGACGTCGACAACGAACAACACTCCACCGTCTTCGGCAAGGTTCGAGTCGACGACCCACAGGTATGCGAGCCCCGCGTGGAGGCCGAACGCGACCGACTTGATCACCGCGTAGAAGCCCGTCGCAGCATCCATGTCGATCTCCGACAGAACGATCCCGTCGGCGTCGTATGCGGACAGCATGGACGCGTAGTCGTTGTCTGTGTCCCAACGTTGGATGAACGCGACCTGCTCGGTCGCCGCGAGCAGCAGCCCGTCGGATGGTCCCGCCCCGATAGAGAACGTGACCTCCGTGATCGGGTCATCGTCCGGCAGCAACTGGGTGAAGCTGACCGTAACGGGATCGCCCCACTCAGCGGTGATCACCTTGCCGCCAGGCGTGATACCCAACCACCGCCAGTCCTCCGGCATGTCCCACGACCCGACCTTGAACCCGGAGCCGCCCCCCACTTCGACGGGGATCGGCGCGGACCATTCCGACTTGCCTCCGGCGTTCACCGACCGAATCCGGTAGGCGTACGAACCGGGCGGAACTTCTGCTGACGAGAAGATCGGCCCCCACCAGATCGGTCCACCCGGTGCAGGCACATACGTCCCGCCACCCGTCGACACTTCAACCTCGTACCAGACGGCACCCGGCACCGGAGGCCATTCGATCGTGACTGTCGACCCGTCGACATCGACCACAGCTTCGGACTCGTCGACCGGGATCGGCGCGATCCAACCGTCCACCTGCGCTGCTTCCATCAACGAACCGATCTGTTCCTCTGTGAGCACACCCGTGAAGATGGCGAAGAAAGCGTGACCGCCCGCCACCGAGTTGTTCAGGGAGTACGACGAGGCGAGCCACAGATCCGCCGTGTCGTTGGGGACGGTACCCGTAGCTCCGGAGAAGTCGGTCTTGCCGAGCGGCGTGTTCGAGTTCTTGTACTGCTCAATCGTGGCGGCGTCGGTGTTGCCGTCCATCGTGACGCAGAATGCCTGCCACGCGTTCAAGCCAACTGCGGCAGTGGGCGCCGTCGCGCGCCGCAGGATGCCGCCGTTCGCGATCATGAGTTCGCTGATCAGCTGGCCGGTCGGATTGAGTCGAACAGCGAACTCGTTGCGTTGGTTGGGCGCCACACCCTTGCCCCAGAACCGCTTGTCGTCGAGCGTGATCGGCCGTGACAGCCAGAACAGGGTGATGCCCGAAGATCCCGGCGTCCAGGCGTCGGCATCCGGGATGACGACGGCCGACGAGATCATTTGCACAAACCGATCGGAGATCGGCCCCTGCACCGCCCGGTAGGTCACCCCCCCGGCCGTGGTGCTGTGTCGGGCGTTGCCGGAGGAGTCCTGCATTTGCCCTGAGGCGTCGTTCAGCTTCCAGAACCCGGTCGGCGTCAACGCCAGGATGGCGGCGCTCAACGCGGGTGAGAACACGTCGACCTGCGGTTCGTCGTCGACGTCCAAGACGGTGTAGTCGATGTTCTCGGTCGCGTCGACGTCGATCACATCCAACAGTTCCACGACAGCCGTATCGTCCACCGCGAGCACGTCGTACGGAACCTCATCGTCCACGTCGAAGTCGATCTCCGGTGGAATGACCAACTCGAACGTGCAGATGCCACGGAGGCTGTTGGAGGAAGGGCCGAACTGCATCGTCCGTATCGGCGCGGCCCCACCATCCGGATCTTCTTCCCACGCAATCAGGGTTCCGTAGCCATCCGACAGTGAGTTCTGCTTCAACAGTTCGGTCGCCACGTCGAAGCTCGTGAACGTCAAGGTGTTGTATCCGTGCGCGAAGTACATGACGGTGCTCGGCGCACGCTGCAACGCCAACGCAGGGGATGACGCAAGGTTGACGTTCGCGCGCCGCGCGTCAACCGCCGCACCCAACTGTGCCGGAGAAGTGCGAATGCACACCGCTCCGGACGAGGCTGTGGTTCCCGACGCGATCGGGACCGGTCCCGTCTCGTCGCCGACCGCGCTGGGCAGATGGCTGATCGTCATGACGTAACCCGAGCCGTACGACGTCTGCGTGAACACATCCGTGAACCCGACATAGGTCGGCAACGAGAACCCCCATTGAAGAACCCACAGCGACTCGCCGGGCTGGATTCCGTCCGGGTAGGAAAGCGTCCGGGGGGACGCCGGTCCGGATGTCGTGACGTCGTAGATGATCGGCGGATTCGGGAGCGTCTCAGCACAGACCGGGGCCGACCACGGCGACATGCTCTCCGGGCCGATGGCTCGGACCCGATAGCAGTATTCGGTGCCTTCGTCGAGGCCCGTCTCCTCGAACGACGTGCCCACGAACGGTGACCCGGCCACAGCGTTCCAGGAGCCACCGTCGATCGACACCTGGACCGCGTAGCCGGTCGCGTCGTCGACCGCGTCCCAGGAGACGAATATCTTGTCGTCGTCCTCGGCTATGACGGTCAGCCCGGCCGGTGTCGGGAACGGCGGCCCACTGGTGACCCCGGTGCCTTGTGACCCTTCACGGAGCCCGGTGCCGTTCGACCCCGCCCGTACGCCGGTCACGGCTTACGGCTCCGTGATGTAAAGAACGCCGACGACGGAGCCTGCCTCGACAGTGACGAACAGATCCTGCGACGGCAACGGCGTCGGGAACGCCCACGTGACCGTCTCACCGATCGCCAAGTTGATCGGGATGAACGGATCAGCCGAGCCGTCGACACCGAACCGAACGTACACCGTCGACACATCCTCAGCCGTGTTCTCGATCGACCAGCCATGCAACGCACCCTCATAGGCCGTGTCATCCGAGACAGCGATGACCGACGCCACCCCCATCCGACCCGACACCAACGTCTGCGAAAACAGTAGCTGCGCTTCGACGTCCTCGTCAGTCCAACCCTCCGACGTGTTCGCCAGCAACACTTCGATCTGACCGGTCGTCCACGCCCCATCCCCGCCACCGCCGCCACCACCGCCGAGCGCGGAGACATCAACCAGGACACCGAAATGGCAGCACGGATCGAAGTTGGCTGCCGCGAACCGTTCCGCCCGATACTCGATCCGGTTGTGCCGGTAATCAGTCGCCTCCGTCAGCGTGTCCGGGTAGACGGTGATGTCACCGAGCCGATACTGGACCGGGCCGGTCGCATAGACCCACATCGTCCCGGTTTCCGGGGTCGCGTTGTCCGGGCCGAGGCCCGGATAACCAGTCCCAGCGACGACAATGTCGCCACGGTTCGGGGTGACGATACGTTGCCCGTCCGTCTCGACAGCGGAATCAGCGAACCAGGCGTCAGCGATCAACGTCGGGGCGTGGATCATCCCGCGGCCACCATGCGCGCAATCCGACAGGGCCTGACTGAGCGTCGCGAGTGCCGTGACCGGGTCGAGCGGCGCTCCCCCGGCAAGGACTTCCGCGCCTGCCGTCAGGTGAGCATTGTCCGGCTTCAACGTGCCGGTCCACAGTTCGTACTCCAACGCCTTCGACGACGCCGCGTCCAGCTGGCGTCGGGCACGCCCGGCGTAGTCCTGTGTCGAGAACCCGACCGCCGAACATTCGAACGCCGACTCGACAATGAACGGGTCCGTGTCGTAGCAGTCCAAGTTCTCCGGGGCGGCCGACTTCGACGGCGGTTCGCCTTCGGGCCACGTGTCGCAGTCCGGGTCCCACAGGCCGACCTCGACACAGTTCTCCGGGCAGACAGTGAAACCAAGCTCCCAACGGGTCGGGTCCGTCGCGGCGACAGCCGACAACACCAGCCCATGCTTGGCTCCGGTCGCCGGGATCGGGTTGGCGATTGCGTACAGACCTGGCATCAGTAGTCCCCTACCCCGGTGACGTCGGCGTTCATGCGAGCGATCCTAACGACGCCGCACCGCTTCGGGTGGGAACCCTGTAGCCGACGGGACCCGACACGCGGGATGGCCCCGACATTGCTGCCGGGGCCATCCACTCGCTGTGCAGCCTCTCGGCCGCTATGTGATGTCCAGGGTCAGCTGGACCCGCAAGCCCGCAGCGCCGAGGCGTACGGTGCACGGGCACCCGACGGGCAAACCACCGAGTCGATGCGGACCGATTCGCAACCGAGCATCGCGAAGCCGATCCACTCCTCCATGAACATGGCGAAGTCGTTCGTCTTGTTGAGCGTGTGGTCACGGACCAGGCCGAGGTCGAGAGTGCCGCCGTCGAGCCGGACGAACGTGCCCGGCGCAAACAGGAAGCTCGTGACTTCCAGCGGGAAGTCGTTGAGGTCACCCTCGATCTGCGGGTCGGCGAGCGTGTTCAACGCCTCGGTCGACGTCGGGTCGTCGTAGTAGAACGTGACGTCCAGGTTCCGGACCGAAAGCGCTTCGGTCACGGCCGAGTCCGGCACGTTCATGTAGTCGAGGCCCTGCGACCCGTCGTTGAACAGGTCGGCCTTGACCAGATCGATCGACCAGTCCGGCATCAGAGCGTTGAGACGTGCCCCTCGCGGCATGTGGTGACGCTTCCGGTAGCCGACCGCTGCGACCGTCAGGTCGTAGAGCAGGCTACGAGAAGCACCGTACGAGCCGATGCCGTTGGCGTGCGTCGAATGCGCGTCGATGGCGTCGAGGTAGTACCTCTGCTTCTTCAACGTGAACTGGACGGCGACGTCCTCCTGGAAGTTCTCGATCAACTCCGGGAACGTCCGGTATTGGAGGTTGTCGAACAGCGTGCACTGCGTGATCGCCTCCACGAGCACTTCGTCGATCTCCGGGCATGTCACCCGGTCGCACGGCTTCTCGACGAGCGGGTTGGTCTGCGCCGAGTCCTCGCAGTCGTAGAAGCCGATCGCGCCAGCGCCTGCGATGGTGCAGTTGGCCCGGATGTACCGGATGCCGCCACGCGGTGCCTGCACCGTCGTGATGGAGTCCTCGACGTCCCGGATCGGCTGCGCGAGCCGGAAGAAGTCGTACAGCTGGGTCTGCGGCGTGCAGCACTCACCGGACGCGACGAGAGCCTGCTGGACCTCTTGCAGAGCGATGAGGTTCTGCTGCGGGTCGAGGCCGACGACGGGAGCGTCCTCGGTGAACGTCTTCGTGCCGGTGGCGATCGACACGAGTTCGTGCGTCCCGGCCGAGATGTTGCCGAAGCTCATCCGCTTCTTGTGCAGCGCCGCGGCGACCGCTGCGGGCGAGTCGAGAGGCGTGCCCTCGGCCATCCCCGACGCGAGCGCCGTTGACACCATGAACTCCTGGCGAGCCTGCTGGGACGCCACAGGGGCGGCCTTCGACTTCGACCGGAGGAAAGCCGGGGACGCACCCCGGAACGACGTGGGACGTGCACTGGCGGTCACGACTTCGGGCTGCTCCTCGCCATCGCTGGCATCGGCCGCATCATCTGCGGCGGGTTCGGCGGCGGGATCGCCGTCGACTTCTGCGACCGGCTCGGCTTCCGGAGTCTCCTCGACTTCGGGTTCGGCGGTCGCGGTCGCGAAACGGGCGAGAGCGCTTGAAGCACGCTCGGTACGTTCCACGGAGAGAGCGGCCCGACGGGTCGTCTCGGCGGCGAACTCGTCAGCGACCTGGGCCAGCTGCTCGGCTTCGGCGAGTTCGTCGTCGGTCAGCGACTCGATCCGCGACGCCAGTTCCGCGCCACGCGTCTCGACGTGCGCGGCAAGCTCACCGAGCTTGTCATCGTCGAGAGTCGTCAGGTCTTCGGGCACTTCGAACACGGCGGCCTCGGCAGCCAGTTCCTCCGTGACGGCTTCGGCCGCTTCGGTCTTGTCGTCTTCGGGCTTGTCGGTTTCCTTGCTCACGGCTGAGTCTCCTCGTGGACGGCACGCCCCACGGCGCGCACTGTGAAGTACGGTCAGGGCGTTTGCCGTCTATGACGGGTCACTCAGCTGGTCTTCGACCGGCCTGGCACGCAGTATAGGAACGTGCTACAGAACCGGCGCGGATACTTGCCGTGATTCTTTCACGGCAGCCACAAGTTGAAACAGGTCACCCGGCGCAGTCGCCGGTATGGCCTTTCCACCGGACGCAGCGCCCGGTCGGGCCGTCCTTCTCGCAGCGGACGAAGTCCTCCATGTCGGCAGGCGTCGGCTCGTACTGCTCCGGCAGTTCCGGTCGGGTCAAGCGGAGGAAGTCGTACAGCGGAGACGGGGGCGCCGCCATGCTGCCGCGCGCCACTATGCCGCGTTCATCCTCGGTCAACTCGTCGATCGCGGCGACCGGTGGATCAGGTGTGACCAGCAAGCCGCCCGGAGGGGTAGCGAAGACGATGGCACCGCGCGGTGCGTGCACGATCGGGAAGTAGTCGGCGTACGACTCGTCCGGCAAGCCCGCCGCGCGGCGAGCCAGGATCTTCTCTCGGCGTACCGCGTACTCCGCCGCCAAGTGCGCGACGTGCGAGTCGAGGGTGGCGTCCGGGTCGGCCTCGCAAACATCGCAGGGCGGTGGCGGAGGATCAGGTGTAAGCGTCCGGTGATCGAACGGTAGTGGGCGGCCGAGATGAGCCATCGCCTTGATCCACGCGCAGGCATGCTCGTGCTCGTACACCGTGACGCGCTTCCACTCAGGCGCGTCTTCGCTGGGCAGTTCGCGCCTCCACCGCCCCGAACCGCAGAACATGCAGCAGTCATCGAGCCCTTCCGACGAATGCGTCCAGGGGTCGTTGGGGCAGAGGTCTTCGAGGATCTCGCGGTCGTTCATCCTGACGCCTCCCAGACAGTGGGCCATTCGGGGACGGCATCGCGCATGCCGCGCAACACGGGCAGCAGCCGGTCGTACGAGCCCCAGCCGTTCGGCGGGTCCATCGCCCGATACAGGGCGGGGTGGGCTTCGAGTTCTCTGATGGCGGCGTCGAGAAGTTCGGCGCCCATCGGTCCGGAACAGCCGTCGAGTACCTCGTACCACGACAGCGGGCAGCACGTCATCGAGCACTCGGTCCAGACCAGACCGTCGAGGCCAGAACCGGGCTGATGGTCCGGGCCGACCCGACCGCACTTGGCGCCATCGTCGATCCGTCGCTGCCGTAGCGCGGCCGCCTTCGTGTCGGGTTGCACGTCAAGGCTGACGCCGCTGGCGCGGAGGGCGGCAGCGATCATGCCGTTCACGTTGTGGGTGTAGTTCTGTTCGAGTTCGACGTGGCCGCGGTCGTCGATGAGGGTGACGTCCCAACTCATCGGATGAACCCGCCGCGCTGATGCGGACCGTCCGGGGACCAGCCGAGCCAGACCTGCTCGTCGGGGGCCAACTCGTAGTCGATACCGGCAGCGTGCACGTACACCACGTCGAGGATCGCGCCAGTACCGGCGACGGATCGGCGTCCCTTGCGGACCTGTTCGATCTTCCCATCCCATCGAAGCTCGATGGTCGGGTCTGCTACGTCGAACAACACCCAGCAGCCGACGTCCTCAGCGGTCAGGTGCCGGGCCGGGATCTGTAACGCCCAGACTTCGCGGTTGCCGACGCGGTAGGAGCAGAACAGGTACTGGTTCGCCACGTAGGTGTCCATCGGCTCAACGTACCCGGCAAGGCGACAGTGCTCGCCCTCGTCCGGGCCGGGGCGAGCGTTGGCCTGCGCTGTGCCACTGAGCGGGCATGACTGGCTACCCCGAGGCAGGACCGGCCGCCAGGGTAGCCCGACGGCGCAACTCAGTCGATGTCGGCGAACGTGATCGCGACGTCCTGGCCGAGCCGTTCCTCGAACCAGACGGCAGCACGGTCGTTGCTGATCGTCAGCGACAGTTCACCGGTCGGGGTCGCGGCGGCCCACGCCTTGTTCTCCTCGCCCTTCGTGGAGGCACGAAGCTTCACGACACGGTTGCCCGCGGAGTAGGCGAACCGGGTGATCTCGGCGACGTAGAACCGGGCGACAACGGTGGATGGTGGCATGGCAGTTCCTCCTGAAATGGATGGTACGGGAGGGCTGCGACACCCGGTGGAGGGCTGCCGACCTGACGTCAGCGTAGCTTCTTTCCGGCGAGACGCGCCGCGATGAGACGAGTGAAACCGGAAACGTGCAGGAACCAGCCGACACCGATCAAGGTGCCGACAGGCTGCACCCGGCCCAGGCAGACGATGAACACGATCAACGTGAACACCCAGAAGCAACGGAACACAAGCCGGATCATTCGTTCGTCCAGACCACTTCGCTGTACCGGTCGTGCAGCCCGTTGACGGTGTCGAGGAACGGCCGGAACGGCAACCAGTCAGCGCCGTGCTGTTCGCAGACGATCACCTGACCCGGCAAACTCCGGCACCACTCACCCAGCTGGGCGTAGTCGATCAGATCATTCCCGAACCTGTATCGGCCACCACGGGTCCGGTCGCGGCGACCCCCCTGGTACTGGTAGGGCGGATCGACGAACCATGTCGCGTCGACCATCGGCGCATCCATGTAGTCGCCTGCCCGGACGTCGAAGTGACGGCACTCGTCCACGACACTCGCGATCCGGTTGACCATCGGCCGGAACCGTTGAGCCATCCGCGGGGACACGTCGAACCACTCCGGCGTGTCCCCGGTGGTTCGTGCCGCTGCCAGAGCTACCAGCAGCCGGTCGTCCCTCCCACCGGCCGTCGGGTCCGGCATGGCACGAATGACGTCGGGAGTCATGCCGAGCAGCTGATGCCACAACGCCACGATCCGCGGATCACGTTCGATCAGGATGGCGTTGCGGTAGCGGTGATGGACCGAGTAGGCGGCGGCCCCGGCGAACGGTTCCACGATCTGCTCGTAGCGCGGCTGCGGGTAGTGCCGGGCGAGGCGTTGCTTCCCACCGAAATATTTGAACATCAGTCTTCGACCTTCGTCCGCGGTTTGCGACGGCCGCCACCGTGGCAGACGTGACCAGTGAACGGGCAATGCTGATGTGAACCGCGCAGCAGAACGCAACGGCCAATGTCGAATATCTCGGCACACGTGACGCAACCCTCATCGCCTTCGGCGGCGACCGCTTCCTCATGGAACGGTGCACCACAGAAGAACTCGTCCCGGTCACAGCAGGCGTAGTGGGCGTCGCCGACGATGTCGTCAAGGTCGACATCGGAGATCAGGTCGAGCGCGGTCACCGCCGACTCCCGACGCGAGGCAACGGCTTCTCCATGTTCACCAGGCAAGTGTGACCACACCGGCAGACATGCTCACGGGTGTGTTTCCGGGTGCCGAGCATGCAACATGCACCGGGTTCGTCCCACACGGCGAAGCACTCGATCTGCTCACCGGCTGGGAGACGCGTCACAGC
>CAZDIQ010000001.1:74022-100320 GCA_964505525.1 uncultured Acidimicrobiaceae bacterium
CGTCCCACACGGCGAAGCACTCGATCTGCTCACCGGCTGGGAGACGCGTCACAGCCCGTTCGCCAGGATCGGTTCGTCGGTCACGGTCACATTGTCCTTCCGGCGACGACATCCTTCGACGTCGTCGCCCCGTCGAGTTGATCCCACTGGCATTCGGCCGGGGACTTGTCGTCGCGGATGCGGTGCATGCGCGCCTGGTACAACTTCGGGGCCGTCGACTTGACGACGTACAGATACTCGACTTCGATCACGTCACCGATGACCGGACGGGCCTTGCCGATGAGCGAGCACTTGCCGACCGGCACCAGCAGCCCGTCCAGGTTCAAGCCGAGGACAGCAGAGTCGGTGCCCGATCCGTAGCCGATGACGACGACGTCGATCGTCTTCGTAATCTTGATCTTCAACACGTCACGTGTGCGGCCAGTCGAGTAGAGCCCGGCAAGCCGCTTGACGACGACACCCTCCCCACCCGACGCGACGACCTGATCCCACAGCGCTTGCTTCTCGTCGGCGGTGCGAGCGGTCGGCACGATACGGACGACGTCGAACGAGGGACCGCACTCCATCAGGACTTCCAGCACGGCACGCCGTTCGGCGAACGGGCCGGTCACTCGGTGACCGGCGACGGTCAAGATGTCGAACAGCCACAGCGTGCCGTCGGCCATGAGTTCACCGTCGACGGTGAGGCCGGGGATCGCGAGGTCCGCTGCGATCGCTTCGTGATGCTTCACACCGGAACGGAGCGGGTTCCCGGCGTGGCCGGTGAACGTCACCTGCCCGGCGAGGTCGCAGGAGACGATGCAGCGGATGCCGTCGAGTTTCTGTTCCATCACCCAGCGAGGGTCGGCGATGTAGTTGCCGACGTCGGTGACGTTCGCGCCGTGGTAGCGCATCCCTGCGCTCATCGCGGGCCGCCGTAGTTCAGTTCGTGACGGTCTTCGTCGCAGCCGCGGCACTCGCAGATGGACAGGTCGTGCGGTGCGTTCTTCTCGGCTTCCTCCGCCGCCTCACGGGCGGCGTCGCGGACTTCGCACCAGCAGTCTTCGCACCACCAGCGCAGGTTGGCGTCGATGTGCACCATCAACCAGACGGCTTCCTCGTGTTCGCCGTACCGGGATTCGACGCTGCGAAGGTGAGGGCCGACCGGGTTCGTGCAGCCGTAGCAGTAGCAGTCGTCGACTTCGAGGTTGGCGCAGTCGGCGTCCCAGTCGATGTCGTAGCCCTTCATGACCAGCGGGATCTCAACGACGTCCGGCTGACCGTCAGCCTGGCGGGGCATCTCGGCGAGGCGGGCCTCGAAGGCTTCCTGGTCCCATTCGGCGGTCATGACGACAGTCCTTCCGAGATGTCGATGTGGCGGGATTCGGCGATGACGACACCGGCCGACGTGGCGATCGTGGACCCGCCGATGACTTCGAAGTTTGAGGGTCGGGCGTAGAGGTGGCCCCACGTCGAGCATCCGGGGCACTGCCAGAAGCCGCCGTTGCCGTCGTCGTCTATCAGTACGGGGGCGGTCCCACCGCAGTCCTTGCACTTGATCATCATGGTTCCTCTTTCCTCTCGATCCGACAAGGTAAGTGTATCACGACATGCTACGGATGTCAACGTGGGTTCGACATCCGCCACGCCTTCCGCAACGCCAGGACATCCAGGTCCGAGTCGATATCGAACTGTTCGACCCGCGTCGGTTTCCGCAACGACAGGTCCGCCGCGAACAGCGCCACCGACCCGCAACCGATACACATCGACACGTCACCTTCCTTCGGTACAGCGATCGTGAACACCGAGGTCGCCGCATCGTTATTCTTCCGGCACCACGGGCACACCGTGTGCAACGTGTCGTCAGCCACCAGCAGCCCTCCGAGCGATCGTCTCGACGTGATGGCCGTTCATCTTCAACGTCCGGCAGGCCATCATCGCGAGACGTTCCGCCTCGGCCCGCCCGAACCGGTGCGCCGCCAGGAACACGTCATCGCGGCTGGACGGGATCGGCTCAAACGTCCAATCGCCCGACGTCGACAGGCACTTGCCCAGCCACATGACCGCCCACCGGCCTTCGCCGCGATACTCGACCGCGACCTCGAACACCCCCCTGTCGACGTGATCGACCGGCAACAGAGAGAACGACCGGCGCGTCACCATGTCATGCACCGGCAGCTGCCCGCCGCGGAGCAGCCGGAACGCTTCCTCCGCGGCACGGTCAGCCGAGATCCGTTTCGCTCGTTCCGCGATCGCATCCGTCTTCGTCGGGGCCACCCCGCCATGATCGCCTATCTGGACGTGATCGCCGTCCGGGTCGGTGAGCGTCCAACCCTTCGAACCGTGCTTCGCGACGGTCCACCCGTCGACAGTGTCCTTCCCCTTGCCCATCAGCCAGCCGTCCCGGCCCGGAGTTCGTCAGCGAGACGGTCCACCCAGACGGTCAACCCGTCGACGATGTTCACCGTCTCAGTGATCGACTGACCGTCGACGGTGACACGTAGCGACATGAGTGGCGCGCCCAGCCCGGCCCCGCACGTCAGGTCGAAGTCGACTTGCGAGTCGCCTCCGCTGACCCATTCTTGCCGGAGGTACATGAGCCCGGTTTCGCGGGATGCCTGGAACGTGACCTCAGCCATCAGCTGGCCTTCCTCTTGGACTTGACAGGTTTCGCGGCGGCGACCGAAGCGGTGAGCGCGGCGAGCAAGTCAACTTCCGGGACGACAGCAAGTTCGTGTACCACCGCGGGGGCGGTGCCGTCGGCCTTCGCTTCGAGGTAGGCACGGATGCGGGCACCCGCCTCATCGTTCAACACCGGGGTGGACACTCCGATCGAGTCGATCAGCTGCCCGGCCAACTTGACTTCGGCATCGACCAGTTCGACCGGTTCCGGGTCGGCGATGTCACGGACGTTCTCGGCGTATGCGAGCCAGCCGCAACGACCGTCAGGGAACAGGGCCAGGTACTGGCCGCCGCCACGAGTCGGCAGCATGACGAGAGCCGCAACGTCACGGTCGGCCATCGCGGTGCGGAGCAGCTGCGCGGCCTTCGCCGCCGCAGGGTCGGTCACCTTGACCTTGCCGACCTTCATCTGCTCAGGCACCCACATGCCCAGCTTCTCAACGACGTACGATTCGGCGACGTCAGCGAGCGGCACGAACGTGACGATCTCGGCGCGGCCCGGCGTCAGGATCGAATGGGCTTCGATCTCCTCGTCGGTCAGTTCGACCAGCCGGTCACCGACCGGAACCTTCTTCACGACGTCGGCACGGTCGACGTCGTCGCCGGTCACCTTGTCGTACAGCTTCTGGCCGACCGGGTGGTCGTCGCCGACGAACATCGAGCGGGCCGGGACGGACCGGTCGTCGTCGTTCAGCAGGTGGAGGCGGACCGGGATGGAGACGAGTCCCCACGCGATCTGGACGGCGGTGCCGTGGCCCTTCTTCGTGGACAGTGCGTGCATGTCAGTAGTCCATCCAGTTCATGATCTTGCGGGCGATGTCTTGCTTCGCCGCGAACTTGACGCGGGCGATCGGGTTGGCTTCGCGACCGGACCAGGTGTCGCCGACGTCGACGGTCAGAGCGTCGAACAGGAAGCCTCGGATGGCGGCTTCGACAGCGGGAAGGCCGGTGCCTTTACTGGCGTGCCAGGCGACGGTTGCCTGTAGCCGGGCCGTGAGGTCGTGGGCTGCTTCTGCGGCAGCGAGCGCGAAGGCTGCGGCCAGCAGGCGACGGGAGTCCCCGGTGACAGGTTCTTGTAGGGCGGCGACGTCCTGTTCGGCCTGTCCCGCGATGCGAGTGATGTACTCGGTGATTGATCCGGTCATCATGTTCCTTTCGTTCGATCCGACAAGGAACAGTGTAGCAGGCTATGCGACAGACGTCAACTAGTGGGTT
This sequence comes from uncultured Acidimicrobiaceae bacterium, assembly GCA_964505525.1. GTDB lineage: Bacteria > Actinomycetota > Acidimicrobiia > Spongiisociales > UBA5794 > UBA5794. The sequence continues at coordinate 77,899 of CAZDIQ010000001.1, forward strand.
CGTCGTCGGCGCACCGCGGGCACAAACAGACCCAGTCGCCGTCGTCCGCGGCGACCCGCCAACCAGCAGTCCGGAGCGCCTGGACCGGACGATGCTCGGGCACCACAAGCGACGCCGAACATGTCGGATTCGCACAGACGATCGCGGTGGCGGCGATACCGGTCACGGCGGTTGTGTCGCCGACCAAGCGGCAAGCAACTCCCGCAACTCGACGGGGGCCTGCTCGCCAGGCTCCATCTTGTTCCACACGATGTGCGACAGCCACTTGCAGAAATGATCCCGCGACGACTCAGTCGGCATCAACTCGGCCAGGTCGTCGAGCACCACAAAGTCCGACGCGGTAAACGACCGGCCGAGGACCATGCCGTGCGCGGTGATCACGTCGTTGAAGTCCAAGTCGTGCTCCGCCATCCAAGCAGCGACGTTACGTCGCGAGCCGAGAACAATCACCTTGCTCACGGATCATCCGCGAGCGCTTCGAGGTCGGCCAGTTCGGCCGGATGAGGGATCTCGGCTTCGAGGTTGGCGGACCGCACTTCGACATCCGACAGCAGCGTCTCCGGCACGTGGATGGGTGCCCCGTCCGGGGCGGTCGGCGTGCTCTGGCTCTTGGCGCCCACCGTCGCAGGTCGCGGTGCCTCCACCGGTTCGTCGGTGGCGTCCGGTTCGTCGTCGACCTCACCGACATCAGGACGCGGCTCGTCGAGGATCTTGACGATGCGCGCGTACTGCTTGTGGTCATGCCGGACCTGCTTCAACCGGGCGTTGATCGCCAGGCGCTGCGTCACGAGCGATTCGATCTCGTTCGACAGCAAGACCAACGTTTCGCGGGCGACAGCGTCCGCGTCGCCGATCGGGCTGCCAGGGATCACGTCGAAGCATTCGTCAGTCATACCTGCGACCGTAGCATTCATCGCGACACCCCGGCACCGACCGCGGCCTTAGAAGGCTCAGCGACGCGCCCCGGAACCGATCGCCAGCAACACGACCGCGATAGCTCCAAGAACCATCACGACCTGCACATCGGCAGGGATATGCATGACGCCGATCATCGTGTCGCCCACGCCGACATGCCCTGCTTCTCATACAGCGACGCCGCGGCCCGAATGTTGTTCACCGGGTCGGCCAACCACTGCCGGGAGCATTCCCCGAACTCGACTCGAATCCAGCCGCAGTGCGTGTTCGCCAGCATCTGCAACAGCCCGGACGCGGACGACCGTGAGTTCATCGCACCGGGCTGACAGTTCGACTCGCGCCACATGATGCGCGCCATGCGCTCCACGTCCCAACCGGGGCTGTAGTAGGCGAGCAGCGGGATAGCACCGTGGCATGTCCGACCGTCGTTCGACGACTCGAACACTGGGACTTGCGGCGGCGGTGGCGGTAGCTCGGCGAGCAGCACCTGGTTGTCGAGCCGGTCCGCTTTCTCGTACGGACCGTCGACTGGTCCCCCGGTCCCGCACATGCACAGCAGCCCGGCCAGCAGCCAATCCAACATTGCGCTCTCCCCTCGTCGAGTAGCGAGCTACACCGTAGACCGGTAGCAGACACCACAGTCGCCATCCGGCACACCGCGGCGGCGTAGCTCGGCGACCATGACCTGGATCGCTATGCCCTTCTCGACCAGTGTCCGGCGTGCCGCGTCGAACTCGTACAAGCCTTCGACCGTGTGGATCTCGTCGTGCAAGGCTGCGAGAGCGCGCAGGATGCGGCCGGTAGCGACGTGCGGGACGGACTTCATGTGCAGCTTGCCGACGTGACCGTCGTCGACGGCCACGGCACCGGGGCCGGGGTCGCCGAGTGTCTGCGATGCCCGGAAGTAGTCCTGGACCTGACGTCGGTGCACCGCCTTCGGATGATCCGAGGCGCGCCATGCTGCCCGGTCCGTGTACCTGTTCCCGTGATCTTCCACGCCTGTTCCTTCACTCGATCCGACAAGTGAAGTGAGTGTAGCAGACTATGCGACGTTTACGAGCACTGCGAACTTCTTTCAGTGGTTGGCAGTACCGGTGAGTTGCGTCCACTGTGACTCGTCGACCGGCTCACACGTACACGCCGGTTTAGCGGACGCCTTCCACGTCGTCGTGCAGTCCCGGCAGTACAACACCGGAGTGCGGTCCTCCTGCGGCACGGTGGGCGGCACAGGCGGCGTCCTGTCAATCACCGGAGGCGGATCGGGTGGCGTCACCGCGACGAACGCTCCGATCTTCACCAGATGCGCGGCCTGCGATCCGGTCACCCATCCACGCTCACCCTTCCGAAGCCCCCCGGCCATTCCCGCCGCCTCGACGTAGACGAGCGTCTCGTCCGGGTCACCGACCTGGATCGGGTCGTCCGGTTTCTGCCCGCGCCTATACCCGTCCAGCTTCCGGGTCGGGCGCGCCTCGATCTGTGGGAGCGCCCCGACACGACGGGCCTGCGCCGAGCCTGGCTTCTTCACTTCTTGTACTTCGCCTCACGAACACCTGTGCACATCGGGCACAAGCATGACAGGTCAGCGACGGGGCTTGTAGGTGTGCCCCACCGGTCGCAGGCCCGCACGATCGGAGGCAACGGTTCATAGGGGATCGGGACAGCAGATCGTCGCGAAGAATCGAAGCTGTCGTCCGACCAGCCAGCCTTCTTCATGCGGGCCACCATCCGCACGACCGGGTCGGACAGGTCAATCATGGATCGCTCGTCGCCTCAGGCGGATACAACTCGTAGCCCAGAGCGCGGCGGCCCAGGTCGGTGGCGACGTCGACAGTCGTCCCGGACCCGACGAACGGGTCGAGCACCAGATCACCACGACGAGTCGACGCCAAGATCGCCCGCCTCGGGATCTCCTCAGGGAACGGCGCATAATGCCGCTTCGCCTTCGACCCGCGATGCGGCGTGATGTGCCAGACATTGCCTTTCTCCACCAGCCGTTTCGGGTAGAACCGGTGTCGCACCTGCTTCGCCAACACGATGATGTACTCATGCGAGAACATCGGCCGGTTCGTGTGCGTCATGTCCTCCGGTTTCACGTTCGGTGACTTGTCCCACACGACGATCGAACGGACCAGCCAGCCACGTTCCTGGGCCATCTCAGCGAACCGGAACGGCACCATCACATGCTGCCCCGACGCCATGCTCCCGTAGTCCGGTTTGCCATAGGCGGCGATCCAGTTCTTCGAACCCTTCTTCAAGTGATCGCCACCGGCCCCACCAGAGTTGCCGGTGAAAAACGTGTACCCATCGCGTCGGGCGAGCCATGTGCTGTTGTTCGTGGTCGGACACCAGACGATCCCGTCGCGGATCTCTCGTCTTGCCCCCGACCGGAGGGGCTTGATATTTTGCGACGTCCGTTGCTGGATCACCCACTTGTCTTGGCAGTCGTACACCTTGTCACCATTCGACCGGAACACCGCATGTGGACCGGTAATCGTGGTGGGAACCCCGGCCAGTTGCGCCGCCATCTGCAACGCGTCGACACGCTCCTTGACGGTCTGGGTCATCGCCCACGTCCCTTTGTTCATGGCTCCGTCAGCAGCGATCGACGTTTCGATGAACAGTTCAAGTTGATCCTGCGTGAGTGCCGTCAGGAATGCCGTAGAGGGCACCTTCTCGTCGCCGGTATGTTCTCGGACCAAGGCAGCGGCTGTCGAGTTGAGACGGAAGTGGATCAGCCCTGGCTGGACGAGGGCCTGTGACCATGTCGGGGGATGCTGTCGCCATCGGTTGCCGTGACCAGCCTCACCGTTCTCCTCCCAGAGCGCTCCGAGGCACCGGGCGATGCGTTCAGTAAAGCGAGGGTTGGCGGTTGGGGACTGGCCGATGATGATGCCACCAAGTGAGCCGTCACGGTTCTTACGGTCGTGGCCTTCGGTGTAGTGCCAGGCGACCAGTTCGACCATCGCGTCGTCGATGGTCTTCACGAGTGGGAGGTTCGCTACCTTCCCGGCAATCGGGACGCGGTCCTCAGTGGTGAGGCCGTCGGAGGTTGTCCACTTCCACTCGAACCGCCTGGTTCGGCCGGTTCGGCGTTCTGTGAGCCATCGGTGGTCGAGGGTGGTGACAGACGAGTGCCCCCGCTCACGGTCGATGACAAGCATCTCCCGCTCGGACGACGGATGGATGTTCATGCGTTGCACGATGCCCCACTCAGGCTGTTGCAGCGTCTCGCTCCATGTGAGAATGCTGTCACCCACCACGATCTCGTCGTATCGCAGCCAACCGCGCCCCGTGAGGGCTTCCGTCGACTCGTCGACGCAGCCGGACATCTTGTCGCCGATCACCCACCACATCGTGGCCTCAGCGTCACACGCCCGGTGCAACAGGTCGAGCAGACGGCCCATGTCGGCCAGGTATTCGTCCAAGCTGCCCCAGCCGAGTTCCTCGCCCGGATTGTCGCCGTAGCGGCGCTGCGACCAGTACGGCGGTGACGTCGTCACCTGCTGCACAGAGCCGGGTTCCAAGCCTGCGGTCAAGTCGATGGCGTTCCCGAAGATGATCGTCACACCGTCTCCGGGTTCAGCTTCTGAATCGACTGGTACAACGACCCGACCGACGACGACGCGAACCTATACCGGTACTTCGCGTCGGGCCGTTGCGCGACGACCTGATACGGGTGCCGAGAGAACGGACGAACCTTCGGGGTGATGATCCATCCGGCATTCTCCCAGTCGACCAGGATCGCCCGGTACTGGACGTGCTTCCGTTTCGCCCGCAGATACAGGAACAGGGACAGAACGGCCCACGCTGCGAGCAGCCACGTCAACGCGTTCATCTCGGCGGTCCAGTCTTGCCACACTCCAAACAGCGTGGCTCCATCGACCCGTCTAGCGTCGTCCATTCCACCTTTCCTTTCGGATGATCCTCGCAGTACCAGAACACGACCCGAGCGTTCATCAACTCCTCATCCAACATGAACTGCGGTGGCTCGGTCGCAGCCTCCCGCCAGCGGCGCCTGTAGTCGTGGTCGATCGTCGCGATCATCTCGGCGATCAACTTGTCGAACAGATCGCCGAGGCTGACCTCACCGGCAACACCAGGCGCAGCAGCGATATGCCCCATCGCTTTGCGAGCGTTGTCCAACGAGTCGATCGCCACCCGGTGCATCCCGGTCGGCTTCGGATCGTCGAACTTCATCGACGCCGGTCCAAGACGTTGGCAACTTCGAGCATGGCGATCAGGAAACAACCCACAGCGAGCATCATGCCACCCGACCCGTCAAGCGTGAGAGCGAACGCCCCAGCGAAGCCGAGCCACACAGCCACCCACTTCACGCGGGCAACGCTTCGACCCGGACGGCGAACCGGCCGGGCATCAACCGAAGCCCTTCACGACGACCGCGGCGTCATAGCAGTCGTGCAACGACTCGGTGGCATCATCCAACGACACCTGGTCGTCAAGCCGGACCGCGGTGGAGAACTCGCCCCACGCCGTCCCGCACGTCCGGAACCAGTCGACCGTCGCCGCAGCGAACTCGGTGCCGTCAGCAGCCGCGGTGGCCTGTTCCCACAGGTGCAGGTAGTCGTCGGACATGTCAGCCGCGGCGCTCGCGGTGCCTGCCATGTTCCCGGCGTCCATGCGGGCACTGACCTTCGCGAGTCCGGCCTGGGCGTCGATGATCTGGTCGGCGTTGTCGAAGAACCAGCCTTCGAACGACGACTCGACTGGAGGCGGGTCGTCGGGTTCGGTCAAAGTGATCGCCATGCCGACTCCGGCGACAGCGAGCGCGCCGATCATGAACGCGGTGAACAGCGTCGATCTGGCCGGTTTGGGGGCCGGTCGGATCATGTCGAGCGGCGACGGTGGGGGCAGCATGTTCGTGGTCACAGGTTGATCGTCTCCTCGTACAGTTGGGATGCGTCCACGATCAAGCCGCTTCGACCGTGGCAGCGTTCATGGAGTGCAGGACGTGGCCGTCGGCCATTTTCACGATGCGTCGACCGGCGTCGACCCCGGAGACGAGACGAAACGCGCCTTCGTGCCAGATATACATGCCCGGCCGCAGACGGGCGATTGGCCAGCTGATCCCGACCCTGGTGCGGGTCAGGACGTGCGGCATCCCAGCGATGTGGGAAGGTGCAGTCAGCATGCTCATTCGATTGCTCCGATCTCGACGCCGAGCGTCGGGTTGTAGTCGTCGTTCAGCCACACCGTCCATTGCCCGTCGGGTAGGTCACGGGTCGCCCAGCCGTTCGCGGCGACGGCGAGCAGCCACTTCGGTTCCCCGTCGAGCGCGGCGGCGGCGGCAACCGCGGCCTGCTCGGTGGTGAAAACCTCGTCGGTGCGTTGCCCGTACGGGTTGGCCTGCCTCACTGCGAACAAGGTCATGTCACGCACCGCCGTTCGTTCTCGGTCCCTTCGATGTGGATGAACTGGTTGGGCATCGTCACCCACGTCTCGGCCTCGCCGGGCGTGGAGGCTTCCTCGTCCCAGACGATCAGCCATTCGGTCTTCCCGGTCGGCCCCCACGTCACCTGGGTGCCGTCGTGGCCGGTGATGCCACGCTCGGGCCTGGAGTCGACGACGATGCCTTCCCGATGGACACCGAATATTGCGTGCAGCCACGTGGCTTGCGCTCCGATCATCACAACCTCCTTCCTCGATCCGACAATGTAAGTGTACCACGACATGCTACGGATTGCAAGTGGGGCAGCCCGCCTTCGAGAGCGACGTGTCGGCCGGATGCGGCAACCAGTCGGCACACCGCGGGCACTCACCGAGTGCTACAGCCAACGCCAGTTCGGCGGCTTCGAGAGCAGCCTCAGCCTTCGCCAACGCCTTCTGGATCTTCGGCTTCGCAGCGTCAGCCTCAGTGCCCTGCGAGACAACCCAATCCGGGTCCATCGCCGGGTCGTACTGGGCGAACCGACGCAACCTGCGATCGGCCTCCCCGAGCCGGTACTGATGCCTGCGGACCAGTTCCCGCTTCGTCTTGACAGCCTTCGCCTCCGGGGACTTCATCAGCTGCCGGAGAGCGGCCCCCGCCATCTTGCGGTCGGCGTCTTTCTTGTTCACGCCTTCGGTCCACTCGGTCGGTGCCGACGGGAAACAGAACGTGCACAGAATGCCGCCCCACTCGGCGACAGCCTCAGCTTCGGTGAGGCCGGACAGGTTCGGCAGCCACCCGAACTGCGTCGCGAAGCTGCACGAATGGCAACGCATCGACGAGTGGATATGGCCGCCGTGGACGATGAAGAACCGGGACCAGCCCTCGTACTGCCGTTCCGCCTCGACCAGAGCGGCGTAGGCGGCGTCGCGGGCCGGGCGGAGTTCTTCGAGCTTGGCTTCGTAGCCGGACCGGACTTCGTACCAGGCGACCTGCTGCTGGGCTTGCATGTACTTGTCGGTGGCGTCAGCGATCGCGGTGTCGACGGCGGCCTGGTGGGCGTTCGGTGCGTCACTCATCGGCGTCGACCTCCTCGCTCTGCGCGGACCAGGGGCCTTCGATGACGTCGGCCCATTCCTCCGGGTGCTGATGGTCGTCCGACTCGCCGCAGATGTCGCAGACGGCGACGGAGCCTTCGTCGCCTTGTCGGGCGGCGACGAACAGGTGAGCGTCCATGATCGCGTCGAACGTGTCGACGACCTCGCCGTCTTCGGTGACCGCCCAGACGTTCTGGACGCCGTGCCACTCCACTTTCAACATCCCCGTCTCCTCTCGATCCGACAAGGATAGTGTATCACGAGATGCTACGGATGTCTACGGGTTCTCCCGTGCCGTTCCATCGGCAACTCGTTCGTGCACGCCGCGAACCGCAGATGAGTCAACACCCGGTACCACGGCTCACGAGGGAACAGGGCCTCACACAGATCCCGTACCGACTCGACGTCCAGCCCCGGCAGACGTTCAACACCGACGGCCTGATGCAGATGCTCGCAGCCCTGCACATGCACGACGCGGCCCGCTACCCCCGCGACAGTGCAGACGATCATTCCCACGACTTCAACCGTAACCCCCGCTCGGACGCCAGCTTCGGGTTCGCGGTCCGCCACTCGTGATGGGCACGACACGCCACCTGCACGTTCGACGCGTCCAGATGGCCGCCAGGGTTCACGCCACGGGACTTGATCTCGTCAACGTCGAGCGGCCCCCAACACTTCACTTCCGGCACCTTGTCGACCATCGAGCAGCGGTACCCGGCCCGATGCAACGCGTCCTCACGCACCTTCTCACGTTCCCGGCGTTGCGCCTTCGTCCGGGCCGACTCAGCTGGGAGCGGCTTACGCGGCTTCTGCTTGAACGGCTTCCGGGCCAGCGGCTTGCCCCGGTTGAGAGGCTTGCCTCGTTTCATGGATGAACGACCAACGTCCCAGACACCCGCGCGGCGAACCACGGCACCTGGCCGTCCGGGCCGGGAAGGTCAGGAGTCCTCATCGTGAACCCGTCGCCGGTTCCGGTCTTCCAAGATGTCCATCAGCGTGAGCGCCTGAGCACGAGCGTCGTACAAGGCGTGATGGGGCACTTCGGATTCGTGTTCCCGGTTCGACTGTGTGATGTCGTCGTCCGGGTCGAGCGCCCACTGACAGGACCGCAGGTCAATCGACCGCCACGAGAACGGTGCAGGGAGACGAGCGTCGGCGAACAGCTTGTCGATCCACGGCTTGTCGTACGACGTCGGCGACGCCACGAAGATGTGTTCCATCTGGCCGCCAGGAAACTGTTCCAGGTACTCGGCGATCATCCTCGCAACGACACGGTCCGAATGACGTACGAGGTTCGTGTCGAAGATCTCGCTCCATGCCATCGGCGACTTCGTCTCCTGTTCGGCCCAGAAGTTCCAGCAGTCCTTGTCAGACCAACGTCGTTCTTCGCCTATGGCGAACTGTTGGACGCGGGCATAGAACCCATGGAACTCCGGCACATTCCCCAACCCGACGTCGCCATCAATGGCTACAGGGACGATCCCGACCGACAGCAGCAAACCGCGGGTCAGCATGGTCGACGACGCCTCGACGTCGACCGAGAAATACGTCGGCTCAGACATCGGTCGTTGCCTCCATCGGGCCGCGAACTCCCGTGTCGAACAGGGCACGCAGTTCGCTGTACCGGGCTTCCAGTTCCGGGGTCGGCTGTTTCCCGCATGGTTGGAGGTACTCCCACCATGCGCCGCAGCCCATGCATGGAACTCCTTGAAGCGAACCTCGAACGTCGCGACCAGCGGTTCCCCACAGGTACGGCAACAGGCCATCGGCGACACGCGGCGCTGCGGTGACGGCACGTCGGTCACGACGAACGAACGGCCCGGATACTTCACGGTCAGGGCATCGCGGACCGCGTCGCGCTGGCCTGCGTTGTGGCCGAGAGCGAACTCGAACACCGTGAACTCCGGATGCTCGTCAACGTACGCCGAGAACGTCTCGACGAACGCGTCGGTCAATTCCGGGAAGACGGTCACTGCGACCATCCGGTGTCCCCGATCGACTTCAACGCTGCCAGCCCCGCAGTGGTGATCCCCCACACGATCGCCTCATCCGACGAACCAGGGTTACAACGGGTGTAGCCGGTCGGCGCGACGTAACCGATCTTCACGAGGTCGGACACACGACGTCGGCAGCCCTCAAACTTGGCGATCCCGACGTCTTCCGATCCGACGACCGAGTAAGTCGCTTCCATCGCCGTCTGGTCGTCGTGATGGAACGACGCGAGCAGCCGTCCGACCTGCGACTTGCCGGAGAACCGACGCAGATCCGGTGACGTCTTCGCAGCCTTGTGCGACGTGTGCGGATCAGTCGTCCGGGCCGGAGCCGACCCGACGGTGCCGGTCAGGTAGTTCATGACGGCGTCGATACCGAACTCGTCGATCAAGTCGTCGAGCCGGGTTTCGACCTTGTCGACCACCAGCTGCGCGACGTCGCCGTAACGGAGCGTCAGGTACTCGTCGCCGACCAGCCGGGACCGCAGCACCATCTGATCGGGGGGCCAGCCTTCCACGAACGCCCGGACACGGGTGACGGCGGGAGCTTCTTCCAGTGGGTCCATCATCTTCCTTTCAGGTTGCGGGCCGGTCACCGTGCAATCGTCAATGGTGGCAGGAAGAAAGTCGGTGACCGGCCCGGCTTCCAGTGTGCCTCACGCCCCGACAGGCGGGTAAGCGACGGCCAGCGCGTACGCGTCGTAGCGGACTTCGCCATGATCGCGGCACGTGTAGACCGGCATCATCGAGTTGTGGCCGACCTTGCGTTCCTCGTAGTCGAGGATCTGTTTGCAGCCAGCTACCGGGCAGACCGAGCCGAGCCGGTAGGCGGGCTGGTCCAACGTGTCGTCGAGCGCGGTCATGATGTTGCGGAGCGTCAACTCGCCCTTGTCTTGCAGGCCGCGGAGCGCTTCGAAGAAGTCGGATCGGCGGATCGCAGGCAGCTGACACACCGCCCGATGCTTCACGGTGTCGGCGTCGTTCACAGATACTCCCATTCGATGCGGCGGCAGTCGACGTGAATCGGCAGGTCCAGGCCGAGGCTGTTCGACGGTGGCAGCGCCGCGGCGTAGCCGTGGCTCTCACACCAGAACCGGATGAACTCGGCCGGGGTCCAGTGCGGGAAGCCTTCACGGGCGCAGCCGTCCGGTTCGGTAGCGATGCATTCGATCGACTCGACCCGTACGTCGACCACGACGACTTCGGCGAGCACCCGCTGCTTCTCACCTTTCTTCAAGCCCATGCCCTTCTCGATCAGGGTGAGCCGGTCGCCGGGTTTCAGGTTCTTCCACGAATCGACGTGCCGACGGGTCACATCCTTGATCTGCTGTTCGACTGGCTCCACCGTCTTGCTGCATGCCATGCGCCGGGTCATTTGCCGTACACCTGCCAGTGCGGTTCCACGAACAGTTTGCGGTAGTGGTACAGGTCGAGGTTGCAAAGCCGCCAGCCGATCTCGGTCGACCCGTCGGTGTACGGCCGGTCAGCGCGCTTGGCCGCACCGAGCCAGCCTTCGATCATCGACGCCAGATGCTCAACCTTCGGTCCCATCCACCGGTCACCGTTACCGCGCGGGAGCCGTTCCTGCCGGGTGCCGAGCAGCGGCGAAACCGGCTCACCGTCATCCATGCCCTTCTCCGGCAACGTCCAGTACAACATCAGCCGGTCAGGGGTGCCACCCGAGTCGATGGACAGCTGCCGGTAGTGCGTTACTTCGCCGTCCTCAACCATGAGCCGCAGCCACGGCAGCACGTCGCCTTCCGATCGGATGTCGTACTCCTGCACCGACGGGATCGTCCTCATGCTGCGGCCTCAGCGAACGGGAAGCACCAGATGGACCGGCCGTCGTCCGGGACGTCGGTGACTTCCCACGGGCCACGGAACAGACCGTAGGCGGCCCAGTCGCAGCCGACCGTCGGGTCCAACCGGCCCAAGCATTCCTGACCGAGCCGGGTGGATGCCGTCGACTTGACACCGAGCCGTTCAGCGGTGGCGATGAAGTCATGCCCCGACGATTCGAGCCCGCACTGCGGGCAACGGAACGTCCAGTCCTTCGCGTCCGGTCCGAACAGTGCCTGAGCCTCGTCGAGCCATTCGGTGTGCGTCAGCTTGCGGTAGCTCATCGGCCTTCGAGACGTTCCAGGTGAGCGTGCAGCGACTGGCCGAGCGCGGTCGCCGTCGGGTCAGGGTCCGCGGCGAACTCCGTGTAGTACGTCAACGCGCTAGAGAGCGCCGCTGCGTCGCGGATGTCGAGAGTGAAGCCGTCCGGTTCCTCATCCGGAGGGCACGGGTAGATCGCACCGGACAGGCCCGGTCCTCTGATCACCGGCCGGAACTCGTGGTCGAGAGTCGGGAGGGCGAACTCGCCGTCGATCAGCGCGGCGCTCATCGCTCTACATCTTCGTTGTCGTCGTCCATCATGTTCTCCTCAGTCGAACAGCGTCGGCTGTAGCTCGCCCGCGGCTTCGTCCGCGGCTGCCTCCCATTGTGTGCCCCACAGCGACACCGGGTTCACGCCCAACACGCGGCAGGCGAAGTCGTCGGCCTGATCCCAGTTCACTCCGGTCAACACCCAGCGTTGCACCGTCCGCTCCGACACCTTCAACCGTTCCGCGACGTGAGTCGTCGTCAAGTTCACCATCAGATGCGCGATCTGGAACCGGCGATGCTCCTCAGCGTCGACGGTAGGGTCGATGACCGGGGCGTCAGGCGTAAGCGGACCGGTAGCCGTCTGTTCGTGCATGCTGTTCCCTCCGATCCGACAGGTCATCATTGTAGCACGGCAAGCTACGAACCTGCGGTGCTATAGATGTCGTGAACGGGGCCGGGCGTCCGTCGCGGCAGACATGCAACGGCCAGCCTTCGTCAAGGTTCGGTGACGGCGCATACTTGCCGGTGACCGACGCCCCGCACGGGCAGGTGAGGGTCTGTTCGACTTTGTGCGCCTCCACAGGCGTGTACCGGCGTGCCATCTCAGGCTCCCTTCGGTTTCTCGTCGTGCCAGTGGATGAACCCGTACGACACCGACGGGTCCGGTCCAGCTTCGAGGCACATCGTCGGCCCTTCCGGACGGTCCTCAATCCAACGGTAGACGGCGACGCCGTGGATGCCAGACGTCAACGCCATCTCGCACGCCTGCTCCACGGCGGCGGCCTGCTCAGTGGTGACCTGCTGCATGAACTCGGCCACCATCTCCGGCCAAGTGGGTTCAGCCATCGGCCCGGTTCCTAGCGACCGCTCGGCTCATACTTCGTACAGTCCGATCGCCCACGACGTGATCGCCTCGGCATAGAACCCTTCCGGGATCGCCGCCGACACGTCGGCCAGACGGAACCCGAACTCTGGTTCGATGCCACCGTACGGGAACAGGTACGCCCAGTCATAGGGGCCTTCCTCCCAGACAATCGACCAGCGGGTCGAGCCGTAGCCGAGGAAGTCCCAGTCACGCATCAGCTTCGGCTGGCACCTGTCGGTCAGGTAGGCCCGGTGCTGACGCTTCACGGCGTTCAGCACCTTCGTCGCCTGAGCCTTCGTCGGATGTCTGGTTGCGATGTCGGTCATCACTTGCTCGCTTTCTGGATGGCTTCGAGGGTCGACCCGAGCAGCATGCGGGTGCCGGTGGACAACACGACCTCGGCAGCGTCGGCCTGTGCTTCCTCGGCGGTGTCCCAGTAAGACTTGCGTCGCGCATCCGTGACGTGGTCGAGGTTGACCAGCACGTCTTCGGACTCGGTGCCGTTCTTGCCCTGCCAGATGCGGACGGAGAGGAACATCTTCACCACCTGACATCTCCCAGCGTGTAACCGCGGCTTTCCAGGCCAGCACGAGCGCTCTCGACCGTCTTGAATCTGATCGCCCTCCCGGCGCGGTCTTCTACGAAGGTGGAGTGCGTCACGGTCGGGACCGGGAAGATCCTCCATGATCCCCGGCGTCGAACGAGATGGGCGATCATCTCGCTCACGAGGCGGCCGCCATCTTCACGAAGGTGAACACGTCCATGCCCATCGCTGTGAACGCTTCGACCATCAGGTCGGCCTGTTCCGCGGTCGAGTCCGGAGCGATCATCGTGGCCTCCGGTTCGAGGTTCTGGTCGTAGATGGTGGCCCACACCAAGTTGGCGGCGGGTTCGTAGAACGCTTCGACGTACATGCTGTCCCTTTCGATTGATCCGACAAGGGAAGTGTATCAGATCGTGCTACGGGACGCAAGCGTGACGCGTGTGGGAATCGAACCCAACCTTCCGAGGGTGAAAGCCTCGTGTCCTACCGATAGACGAACGCGCCCAGACAGGTCAGCGTTCGCGCTCTCGGAAGACGACAGTGTTCACGGATCGCAGGGTAACAGAATCTCGTAGCCGTCCTCGTCGTAGCCGATCTCCCACACCCCCATGAACCCTTCGTGACCCCACGTCCACCGCACTTCACAGTCGAACAAGGTGCCGTCGATACGTTCCCGCAACGGATGCTGAATCGTCCACCCGTCGTTCGTGAACCGGATCAGATGACGGTCATCCGCCCATGCCTTCCCGAGCGCATGCAACTCCGACACCTTCATCAACGGGTCGAGGCCAAGCGCATGAGCGCAACCTCCGGCACGTGCGAAGTCCTCCGACTGGACACCACCGTCCGACACCCCCGTGCGTGCCGCGGCCAGCCGGTCCGTCAACAACCCGGCGACGTCGCCGTCCGGGTACCGTTCTAGCCAGTCGCTCACAACGGGTCCAGCAACGGTTTACGCGGATCGGTCCAGCCGGGCGGCGGCGGAGGAAGCTCCGTGAACCCGACCGACGCAGGCAGCAACCCGGCTTCGATCAGCAACATCACCATCAGCTTCCCAGCGGTCGTCAGTCTCCACCGTCGTTGCGCGTCGTCGTGCTCGACCAGCCCGCGACGTTCCAGCCCGCGCATCGCTGACGGAATTACCTCGTAGGTGCCCTCGGTCCACATCTGATCGTTCGCGGCGATATGAGCCAACGCAGTGATGTGGGTTCGGCCCAGCGACATCGAGAACGACGTCGACTGGACGAACTCGGCCAACGGTTCGTTCACCGCATGCCCGGCGTCGATCTGCTTAGCGCGGACCTTGTCCAAGATGGTCGTCACCTGTTCTCCTCTGGTCCTGAATGTCAAGGTCGCCCATCAGAAGGGTTCTTCTTCGCCGTAGATCGGGGCAGACGCACTCCCGCCATTCGACGACTTGCCGCCGCTTGCCGGGTGGGAGCCATCATCACGGGAGATGCGTTCGATCTGTGCCTGCGCCCACCGCAACGACGGGCCCGCCTCGTCGGCGACGACTTCGGTCACCGACCGCTTGTTGCCGTCCTTGTCGTCGTAGGAACGCTGCTCGATCCGGCCGGTGACGATCACCCGGTTGCCTTTCGAGATGGTCGCAGCGACGTTCTCGCCAAGGTCGCCCCAGCAGACGACGTTGAAGAACGACACCTGTTCCTGCCACTCACCGTTGACCTGGTAGCGGCGGTTCACCGCGAGCCCGAACGAACTGACCCCACGGCCCGTGACCGTGTACCTCAGTTCCGGGTCCTTCGTCGCGTTGCCTACCAACGTCACACTGTTCTCTGATCCCATCCGGCCAGTGTGCCATACCGTGCGACACCGGTCAGCGGCGGCGTGGGCGATGACCGACGTGGAAGTGACCGACGCCCCTCGGAAGCTTCCTCCACTTCGGGCAGCGGTACACGTCGATCGGCCAGATCATGCCAGGGTTCGCACGCCGCAGATTCCCGGCGTGTCGTCGCGCGTCAGCACGAGTCCGGCATTCCTTCCGACAGTGCGGACAGATCACTGCCCGGCGCGTTCCCTCGCGACGATGGACCGTTGGATCGCGTCAGCCTCCGACCGTGAATTCGCGATCCACCACCGACCGTACGGACCGTCGTCCTCGATCAGCTTCCACCGGCCACCACGAGTCGCCACCATCAACCACGACCCCTTCCGATACACGCCCGTCTCGTCGATCGTCCAACCCCGGAACCTGGTCCGTCTCATCACCCACGCCAATCCAACCACGTGTCGAACACCATCGGCCCATCCGGGGAAACAGTGCACCCGGCGATCCGCGCCTTCGTGAACGTCACCGACGTCGGCAACGCCGTAGCCAGGTTCGTCGGGTCACCAAACCTGACCGGCTCGATCGGTGCCAGATCAACACCCACCCAGAGACGGCCCACAGGCTCCGTACGGGCGTCGATGGAGCCTGAGGCCCACACGACGTTCCCGACACGCCAGAACGACGAGAGCAGCCCGATCCGGGCCCATCCAGCCCAGTCCCCAAGCTTCGCTCTCGGTTCGAGGATCGGGACTGGTGGCATCCACACCAACGCCCCCAACGCGATGAGACGACCGTCGTCGGATTCGACGTTCTCGACAGCGACAGGGCCTTCGCAGTACATGCCGCCATCATGCACCCGGCCACGACGCCACGGCACGAACCGATGACACCGCGAGCAACCCAGGCACGGTGTCGCGGAGTCGAACGCCGGGTAACGGACGATCGCCGGATGCTCGCACACACATTGGAACGACAGCACATCGTTGCAGGAACCCAAGTGACCGGCCTTCTGCGAGCACAGCTTCGAACGTCTGCACAGGTCCTCCTTGCCCACTAGGGCCACCTGGTGATCGACGCGTCGTTCTTCAAGTACAACGGATGCCGCGGGGAGCCGTCCTTCGTGACGCCGAGACACCACAACGGGACAGCACCCATCCGGGCCAAGTTGACCACCACGTTCGCCTGTTCCCTCGCGATCGGATGCGCGCCCCACGCCGCGACGACGATCCCGTCGACCTTCGCGAGAGCGGCGATCAACGTCGCCAGCCCGCGGCGACCACCATCCGGATGGACCACAGGCATGCCCGGCCATTCCTTCACCGCCCGCACCAGATACTTCGGTTTGTGCGTCCGGAACGGGAACAAGTTGACGAGCACAATCCCGCCGTACCCTTCCCGCTTCGCGTAGTGGATGCACTTGCTGGTGGTCTTGTCGTCCGTGTCGGCGTCCGCGGTCGACGGGTTCAACATGACGAACGTCATCACCGGCCGGTCGGCATCCCACGTACGCCACAACCGGAACCGGAACACACCGTCCTCCGACAGTTCAGCACCCGACTGGCCGCCGCCGTCGGGCTCCTCGAACAGAGTCATCCGGTCCACTCCCACATCCACGTCAGGATCGCCGACTTCATCACGGTCCTGTCGTCACCGATATGCGCCTTCAACACGCCGACCACATCGGCCGGTAACGCCACGACCGGTTGCCGTTGACTGTTCACCCAGTCGACGTCGCCGATCGGACCGACAAACAGTTCGATCAGACGACGCAGATCTTCGCCTTGAAGATGACCGATCATCTCCTCACGGTCCACCCGACCCGCCCGGATCACCGCGGGGTCGATCACTTCCCGATGGTTCGTCGTCATGATCGTCACCATCCCGTGCGGGGTCACCATCCCATCCAACGCGTTCAACAACCCGGCCATCGTCACCCCCGCGTGACCGTCCTCCCGCGACTTCGACGCATGCACGACGTCGATGTCCTCCAACAACAGAATCGACCGGGGCTGAACCTCGCCGATCATGTTCAAGAACGTCGAGTCGTCCACCACATCCGACAACGGCACCCAATACACGTCCATCTTGAACTCGGTCGCCAACGCCTGCGCAACCGTCGTCTTCCCCGAACCGGGAGGCCCCCAGAACAAGTAGCCGTGATGCCACGGCAACCCCATCTTGTGATACTCGTCCTCCGCCGCCAAGAACTGGGCCATGTCCCCGACGATCCTGGTCGCCTGCCCCTCCGGCAACACGACCGTGTCAAACGACCGTGGCCGCAACCCGGACCTGTTCGAGAACCCACCCCACTGGCGGCCGACATACAGTCGTGGTTCACGCACCCCGGTCCGGGAGGCCGCCAGCGAAGCGAGCATGCCGAGCACGGCGTCACGGGCCGCCGCGTTCGGACAGTCAAAGATGAGCCGGTTGTACCGCGAATAGAACGACTCATACTCCGACGCGTGACCCTGCCCCGAGTAGTTCATCTCCTTCACTTCGGTACGGACCTTGATCTTGTGACCGTCGATCGGGACGGTCTGCACTTGACCGCCGTCGTAGGTCAACCGCAGCTTCGGTGGCAGGTCGCGGCCTGTGCCGTCATCGGGGACCGCGACCATGCCGGACGACGACCGGGTACGGACCCGCACAGCGCGCCGCTGATTCTCCGGCATCTGATCAAGCAGCCACATCTGCACGTCCTCGTACAAGTCGTCGTCACCCGGCAACGAGATCGCATACGCGACTTTCTCCCGATACTTGCGGTGCAGCTGCCGCCCGACCGTCAACACGGTCTGGCCGAGCACGTAGTAGTTGATCGCCTTCCGTGCCCGTTTCGGGATGACATCGACGATCAGACCCGGCACACCGGGCAGCGTCGAAGGGGCCGCGTCCTTGACAGTGTTCGTCACCCGGCCAGCTTGTCAGCCGCTCCGACACCGCGGGTCACGCCCCGGCCCGTTCCATCTCGACCCGGACATGTTCAAGCAGGTCGCCGTCGTAATGCAGTTCCAGCAGGGCAGCAAGCAATATGACGACCTGCGCCGATTCCTGCCGGGCGTCGCCGCGGCCCGGCCGCAGTTCGAGGTCGCCGATCACGGCGCGGGCGACCTCGCCAACTTCCTCGGCCAGCTTCGCAACCAGATGCTCCGCGCCCATCCCAAGGTGCTTCGACGCACGCCAACGGACAGCGCGTGGCCCGATCGACGCGACGAACAAGCCGACCGTCGCGAGCCGGACCACTTCCGGTCGGGACCAGTCCAAGGTCATCCGGTAACAGCCCGGAACGTCCGTCGGCTCGATGTGCTCGAACAGGTCCAACGCAGCCTCGATGTCACCGCCGCAGTAATCGCCGAGCCAGTCCATGATCTCGTCCTCGGTGCCGGTGCACGTGATCAAACTCATGACGGCATAGCCCTCGAAGCGATCGGGACCAGCCACACCGACTGACGAGCGAACATGGAGCCGACCACGTCGGCGACGTCGCTGTCAGCGAGAGCGAACGCCTCGCAGCACCCGCACCCATCGCAACCGATCTGCCCCTCGGACAACTTCCGGAACACCGCGGCCGCGACGTCGAGGAGTTCAGCAACAAGCGGCAACGTGGCAAGCAAGTCAGGATCAGCCAACGGGCCTTCGATCACATCGTCAGCGACGCCGTACCGCTGCGAATGATACATGCGGTACTCGCCCGGCCAATGCCGTGCCGCGATCCGGGCGATCTCGTTCGACAAGGCAGCCTGCGGATGTGTCACCACAACCGGCCTTCCATCACCGCGGCCAGGGCGACCTCGGCAGGGCGCGGTGGTTCCCCGTCCGGGTCCCGATCGAAACGGCCCGTCCCCTCACACGCCTCACACGGTCGCATCGTCGTACCGTCCTGCGCGGACCAGCGGACGAACAGTTCACCGGTCCCGGAACAGTCGATGCAACCCCCCGTCCGGGCCGACCAGGCGACAGCGAACTCCGCGGCCTCGTCGTCAGTGACGATCCGGACAGCCCGGTTCGTGGCCTTCGCCCAGTTCGGTCGACCCTTCCGTGGGCCAGTCTTGACGAGCGGCGGGTCTGGGTCAACCAACGTCACTCGTGATCCGGTGATGCCGTCGCGGTCCAAGTCGAGGCGTTCCCACTTGATCGGGACCGCGTCAGGGCGTCCCAGCTTCTCGGCGGCGCATTGCTCCACCATCCAGATCGACAGGCTCACCACGACTCACCTGCCGACTCGAAGTCACGGCGGGCCTTGACCGCCTTGTGCTTCTCAGCCAGGGCACGTTCCCAGTTCTGGCGGGCACGGTCCAACGACTTCCACGCCGCCCGCTCGTCATCGACCGCGCGACGTTCGACGTCGAGCAGATATTCCAGCTGGCTCACAGGTCTGATCCTGCCAGTACCACCGACAACCGGGTCAGGGTGCGGTCGTGCAACTCGGTGACCTGCTCAGTGTGCAACCGTTTCCAGCCGGTGGCGTGCCTCCAACCGGAGTTCTCCGGGGTGCGCCACACCATCAGCCGCTGCCCGAGTTCGTCGGTCAACTCGGCCACCTGCGGGATCGGCGGGATCGGCGGGAACAGCCAGCCCTCGTCGACGACAAGCAGACCGGGCCGGTCGAACTGGCGGCACGACACGTCGATCGTGAACCCGTCGCCTTCTACCATGAGATGGCCGCCCCACCGGCCGTTGGCGTCATCGTCGTTCGAGTTGATCCCTATCGACCAGGCATGCTTCGGCCACTCCGGGACAGGGATACCGGCGCTGAACAGGTCCCAGGCGAACCGGTTGAAGAACGCCAAGCCGACCGACACCGGCCGGGCCTTCACACCCAGCTTGCCGAGCACGCTGATCGCGCAGCGGGCACCGTTTATACAGTGCGAACGGTCGAACGGGAACGCAGGCTCGGTCTGCCAGTCGAACCAGGCGTCGAGCACGAGCCGCGCCAAACGGACGTCCGGATGGTCGTCGGTCATACCGGGCACTCCGACAGGACGTCGGCCAGCTTCGCCTGTTGATCTTCCAACCAGGATTCGCGGACGTCATCGGCGTCCTCATCCGGTTCCTCGTCGGGTTCCTCGAACTCGTCGAAGTCAGTCCCACGGATCTCGTCCGCCCACGCCCGCAACTCCTCGGCCTTCTGCTGTAGGTCGTCGGACTGGACAGTGTCATGACCGAACCCGTCGATGATGTTCTGGGCGGCCTCCTCGTACTCGTCGCCGACCTGTTCGATCTGATCGGCCAAGTCATCCCGCAACGCTTCAAGCGCGTCGACGTCCTCACAGCCGTACACCTGGTCGTCGCACTGCTCCTGCGCCGCGTACACCCCGGCCATCTTCGACGACGTCAACTCCGACGGCCGCCACGTCGGGCACGCCGTACACCGATACCGCTTCGACCCGCCGTACACAGACGACTTCGGCTGCACCCACTTGTACGGATCGCCCGGCGCGATCTCGACACCGCACTTCCCGCATTCCAGGTTCGGTTTCGGTCGCGACAGATCGTTCACGGTCGGCCGCACGAACACCGGCTTACCCTTCCGGGTCGTTTTCTGCGTCCCGTCGCGTCGCATCACCGGAGTCAACACCGGCTGCCCCTGATCGTCGAGCAGCGGGACGCGTTCGTACCGGGCCTGCGCCTTCTTCACATAATGAACTCGTGCCATCCGACTTCCCTCTCTGTCCACATGATGAACGCCGCCACGACAGCCGACCAGAACCCGACCGTCACCATCAGCGTGATAGCGAACCCGGTCATGATCGGCAACCGGTCCGGTGCCCGCTGATCGCCGGGGATCACAACGGCCCCCTCGGATAGTCCGGGTCCGGGTAGAACGTCCCGTACTCGTCGGCCGGATGATCGTGCGGCTCGCTGGACCCGCACAAGAAACACGACGCCCGGCCGTCCTCCGAGATGCGCGACGCCTGAGGCAACGTCACCGGCACAGCCAGTTCGTGGCACGGAGGCATCAGCCCGCCCCCAACGCCATGCGACCGGCCAGCCGACGGTTCCCGATGTCAGCCCGACCGCCAGCCTCCTGACCGGCACCAAACCCGAACGACCCGGCCCGAGACGACGAATGCCCCAACCGTCCGAACGACTCCGCCAGCAGACGCTTCACCCGAGCATCCTCATCGGCCAACATGATCCCGACGCCAGGACCATGCTCGTCGATCGCCTCACGCTTCGCGTTGTCCATCTGCTCACGCACCCGCTTACCGACCTTCGACGCGAACCCCTTCTGGAAGTTCGTCCGCCACGACACGACCTCGGCACCGTTACGGGCGTTGGCCGGGCGTGTCCTGGTCGCCTCGTTCGCCATCTGCAAGTCGAGCGTCGCGAACAGCTTCTTGACGAGTTCGACCCGTTCGGTCGTGCCGACCATCCACACCGCCTTCGCTCCGAGGGTCCGGCCGTCCTTGACGACGATCACGCCGCACGGTCGGGCGATCGCGTTGAGCAGGCTTCGGCGGGCGGGGATGTATTGGCCGGTGAACTTGAAGACGACTTTGACGGCTTCGTCTTTCTGGCCGGTGGGGCCTTGCAGCATCGTCGTGTCGATGGCGTGTTTCATCATCAGTTTTTCGGCCATTGCGGAGGCGGCTTCGGCTTCGGCTGGGCCGGTGTTGGGGTGGTTGGCGGTGGCGAGGAGGGCTTCGATCTTGCGGAGGGCGTTTTCGTTCATGTTGGGCCTTTCGTGGTTGATCCGACTCCCTTAGTGTAGCAGGTGATGCTACGGGTTGCAAGTCTGGATCTGGACGGCCCACATACCGGGCGCGGCAGCAGACGGCAGGGTGATCGATCACATCATCGGTCGCTCCTGGGGGAATCGAAGATGACGAGGTCAGCGACTCGCAGCGTGAGCTTGTCGAACCAGTCAACGTGACCCATCGCTGTGCGGTCGATCAGCTGCACCTCCTCCAACGTCGGGGCGTAGCCACCGTGATCGATCGCCCACCCTCTGGCCGCCAGGCAGACGGCCTCAACCTCAGCGTCAAGGTTCCTGGCGGCTGTCCGATTGATCTGTGCGTGCAGGGCATCTGCGAGCACGGATCGGACCCGGTCGCGGCGTTGCATGTCGCGAGTGGTGACGGTCACGGTTCGCTCCTGGCGGTGTCGGGGGCCGAGGGGGAGGTAGCGGGCGGACAGGCCTCCCCCTCGGCGAACGCGGGCGAGATGCCGCTGCCGTCGCACGTCGGGCAGTCGTCAGGTGACCAGGACTACGGTTCGTTCGTCGCTCATGACAGGCCCTCCGCTATCTCGGTCGCATCAGCAGTGCTCCCAAGGATGTAATCGAGACAGGCGTTCCAACCATTCCGCACGCCGATCAGGTAGTCAGATCCACGGGCACCATCTTCCGGCTCCGTCTCCCGTGCCCGTTGGCCGATCTTCGCCAACTCCACCAACTCGGTGAGGTCGTCGTGGAAGATGCCGTATGCCTGCATCGGATGCTCCATGCGGGCCTCGACCCGTTCGA
>CAZDIQ010000002.1:0-57387 GCA_964505525.1 uncultured Acidimicrobiaceae bacterium
CAATTAGGAGAACATCATGTTACGAAGACTGGTAGCGCTGTCAGCTGCTGTGGTGATGGTTTCCACGAGATCATCGATCCGCTCATTGCAGCAGGCGACATCACCATCGGTGGTGACGAGTTCATCGACAACTGGGCACCTGAAGGAGCTCAGACCGCCATGGAGCAGATCCTGACGGCGAATAACAACGACATCGACGGCGTTCTCTCGCAGAACGACGGCATGGCAGGTGGCGTCATTGCCGCACTGGCTTTGCAGGGCATGGACGGTACGACCTCGGTCGGTGGACAGGACGGCGACCTCGCAGCCCTGAACCGCATCGCCCTTGGAACCCAAGGTGTCAGTGTCTGGAAGGACGCGACCGAGCTCGGTACGGAAGCCGGTATTGCGGCTATCCAACTCTGTGCGGACCCTGATCCTGCGAACGTTGCGGGCACCGCACCGTTCGAGACTCCAGAAGGCAACACTGTGGTGTCGATCCTTCTGGCGCCGGTTCCGATTACGAACGAGAACCTGCAGGTTGTCCTCGATGCACACTGGATCGATGAGGCGACGCTGTGCCAGGGAGTTCCATCCGGTTCAGTCGACGGTTGTCCTTAACCGGTACTGACCAAAAACGCAACAGAAGCCCTGTGGGCATGGTCTCGGCCATGCCCACAGGGCTACCCTGTTCCGAGTTCTGCATGACCCCGATCGAAATCGTGTGTGAATGACCGACCGAGACGTCCACCAAGATGCACCAGAGCTGCAGGAGTCGGGAAGGCCCTCGTTCAAGTCGCTTGTCGGTGCTCTCGAGGTCGACCTACGAATCCTCGGGATGGTCACCGCTCTGGTTGTCATGTGGATCGGATTCGACATCCTCTCGGACGGTCTGTTCCTCACCTCCCGCAACCTGTGGAACCTGTCCGTTCAGTCAGCAGCGGTGGCAATCCTCGCCACCGGGATGGTTCTCATCATCGTCGCAAGACACATCGACCTGTCCGTCGGTTCGATCGTGGTCTTTGTCGCGATGTGCATGGGACTTGCCCAAACGGAGTGGATTCCCGTCAAGCTTGGTCTCGGGCTCCAGTGGCCGTACACGTGGATCGTCGTACTCATCTTCGGCCTCATCCTGGGTGGCCTCATCGGTGGGCTCCAAGGTTGGATCGTCGCCTACGTAGGAGTGCCGTCTTTCATCGTGACCCTCGGCGGTCTTCTCGTTTTTCGCGCCCTTGCGTTTCAGCTCGCATCAGGACGAACGATTGCTCCGCTTGATCCGACCTTCCAGCTCCTTGGCGGTGGACCGAGTGGATCCCTCGGTGAATGGAGGAGTTGGCTCGTTGCGGGTATCGCCTGCATAGCGATCATCGCGAGCCTGCTTCTTGGTCGCAGACGGCGTCGCCGTCATGACTTCCCCCTGAGACCGGTGTGGGCCGAAGTCTTTCTCGGTGTAGTGGGATGTGCCGCGGTTATCGGAGCGGTCCTGGTCGTAAACAGATACATGTGGCCACCCGCCCTCGCCGAGCGATACGCAAACGAGAACGGCATCCCGATTCCCCCTGGGGGTCTCCAGATACCGACCGGTATCGCGATACCGGTCCTCATCGCGATCGCCGTTGCGGTGCTCATGACCTTCCTCGCACGGCGACGGAAGTTCGGACGCTACGTCTACTCGATCGGCGGCAACCCCGAGGCAGCAAAGCTCGCTGGTATCAACACGCGGTTCACCATTCTCAAGACGTTCGCGGTGATGGGAGTGCTTGCCGGTCTGGGCGCGGCGGTCATCTCGGCTCGCCTGAACGCGGCAACGATCGGTTTGGGCCAAGGTCTCGAGCTGTCGGTGATTGCCGCAGCCGTCATCGGTGGCACCTCGTTTGCGGGTGGTGTCGGCACGATCGCTGGCGCCATGCTTGGTGCCGTCGTGATGCAATCACTGCAGTCGGGGATGGTGCTGATGCAGGTTTCGACGGCGACCCAGGATGTTGTGGTCGGTGTGCTCCTGGTAGCAGCGGTCGCATTCGATACGGTTCTCGCACGACGTCGGGCATAGGAGCGATGGCTATGAGTGACGCCAGTACAACGACGAACGGGCACACGTCGGAGGATTCCGATAGTCGGATCCCTCTCGTCGAGATGCGCAACATACGCGTGTCGTTCGGGGGCGTGCACGCCGTTGATGATGTGTCTGTCGATGTCCATGCAGGCGAAGTTGTGGGTCTTGTCGGTGGGAACGGGGCAGGCAAGTCAACGCTCATCAGAGTTCTGTCAGGGGCACACCCTGCAGACGAGGGGGAGATCTTCATCAACGGTGAGAAGGTGTCGATCGCCAATCCGCGCGACGCGAAAGACCTCGGCATCGAGGCGATCTACCAGACCCTTGCTCTCGCGGACAACACGGACGCCGCTGCAAACCTGTTCCTCGGCAGGGAACTCACGAACCGGTTCGGCTCGCTCGACGACGTCGCGATGGAGTCAGCGGCCCGCAAGGTCATCGGTCGGCTCAACCCGAGGTTCAAGAACTTCAAGGACCCGGTTGAGAAGCTCTCCGGAGGGCAGCGTCAATCGGTTGCCATCGCGAGGGCGGTCCAGTTCAACGCCAGGATCCTGATCATGGACGAACCGACGGCAGCCCTCGGGCCCGCGGAGACGGAGCAGGTCCGTGAGCTTGTCACGCAGTTGAAGGCTGAGGGCATCGGCATCTTCATGATCAGCCACGACATCCACGACGTGTTTGATCTCTCGGACCGCATCAGCGTCATGCACCAGGGCGAACTCGTCGCGACCGTGGACAAGGACACGGTGACCAAGGACGAGGTCCTCGCCATGATCATCATGGGCAAACCACGTGAGCAGGTCACAGACGAGGAACTCGCCGATCTCACCGAGTGAGGGCGTGCCCCTGGGTGCGCGCCATTCAAGTTCTTCTGCCCGGTTGCCGATACTGACGCCAGGATCGGTGAACCATGCAAACACATCCGGTGCCCACCAGCGCTCGGGTCATAGTTCGACTCTTCGTGATCGCGGCTTTCGCGCTCGTTTGGCTCGCCGTGTCCGCCACCTCATCGAGCGCCCTCCCACCTGCTGGCAACCCTGACGGTGCGGCACCGGTACCCGCCGCAGCACGGGCCGAGAACACTTCCAACCCCGACCGGGTCATCGGAACCGGCACACCGGCGTCATGCACCTCGGCTGCCGTGGTGGCAGCGGTGGCGCAGGGTGGGGTGATCACCTTCAACTGCGGTCCCGGTCACGTCACCATCGACATGTACGCGACGGCGAAGGTCGTGAACAACGCATCGAACAAGGTCGTCCTCGACGGTGGCGGCAAGGTGACCCTCAACGGTCGCAACGCGATCCGCATCCTGTACATGAACACGTGCGACAAGGCGCAGGTGTGGACGACAGATCATTGTCAGAATCAGCCGTATCCCGAACTCACCGTCCAGAATCTGACGTTCATCAACGGCAACGCGAAGAACGAACACACGTATGACGGCGGTGGAGCGATCTGGGTCCGTGGTGGCCGGTTCAAGATCGTCAACTCACGGTTCTTCAACAATGTATGTGCAACCACCGGTCCCGATGTCGGTGGTGGAGCCGTGCGGGTCTTCAGCCAGTACAACACACAGCCGGTGTACGTCACCAACAGCACGTTCGGTGGCGAACCGGGGCTTGGCAACGTGTGCTCGAACGGTGGGGCGCTGTCGAGCATCGGTGTGTCGTGGACGATCATCAACAGCCTGCTGACCGACAACGACACGACCGGTTGGGGTGCAAACCCCGCAAAGCCTGGGACACCGGGAGGGGGCAACGGTGGAGCCATCGCGCTTGACGGGAACACCTACACATTGCGGCTCGACGGCACGCGGATCGAGAGGAACCATGCCAGGGCAGGTGGCGGTGGCGTGTTCTACGTGTCGAACAATCGAACCGGCGAGATGTACATCAACGACTCGGTGATCGTTGCGAACCCTTCCGACGACTTCGAGACCAAGGGCTATCCGGGGTTCTTCATCATCGCCAAAGCCGGATTTCCCAAGGTCACCAACTCGATCATCTCCAAGGTTCCACCGTCGAAGTATTCGGGGGTGCCAGGTGGTGATTCGCCCGGTCTGGTCGATCCTTCGACTGGTCGGTGGTGGATCACCGATGTCGAGGGCGATTCGAAATCGTTCTACTTCGGCAATCCCGGGGACATCCCGTTCATGGGCGACTGGAACTGTGACGGCATCGATACCCCGGGCTTGTACCGCCAGTCCGACGGATATGTGTATCTGAGGAACTCGAACACCCAGGGCATTGCCGACATCAGTTTCTACTTCGGCAACCCGGGTGACATCCCACTTGCTGGTGACTTCGATGGGGACAACTGTGACACCGTTGGGTTGTATCGCCCATCCGAGGGTCGGTTCTTTGTCATCGACAAGCTCGGGAGCCGCGACGCGGGTCTTGGGAAGGCCACGACGTCCTATCTGTTCGGGAACCCCGGTGATGTGCCATTCGCCGGTGACTTCGATGGTGATGGCAAGGACACGTTCGGTCTGTACCGCACGTCGACGGGGCTTGTGTATCTGCGCAACGTCCACACGCAAGGAACGGCGCATCAGTCGTTCATATACGGGAACCCGAATGATCGGTTCGTCACCGGCGATTGGAACAATGACGGGCGTGACTCACCCGGTGTGTTCCGACCATCGGTCAGCAAGCTGTACGTCCGCTTCCACAACTCTGCAGGGAACGCCGACCGCACCATGGATGCCTGGTCTTCGAACCTGATCCCCGTCGCCGGGTACTTCGGCGACCTCCCCTGACCGACGACCGGGTCGCGGGCGATTTTCTGAGTCCGCGAATTGATTGCTTCAGGTTTCGCTATAGATGCCGAGAGCTACGCTAGGTGACTATGCGACTCCTCTCAGGATAGCTAGTCAGAAAGGCGCGGAGCGTGTCGCTCCGCACCGACCACGACGGGTTCACACCCATCGGAGGGAGAGAGAACAATGGCACGACGATTCAAGCTCTTTGTATTGGTCGCACTGGTCCTTGTAGTCGCGCTCGGATTCGTTCCGACGATCGCACCCACCCCCGCCTCGGCGAGGCCGGGTCCGTGGAGTCCGACACCGGGCACGACATGGCAATGGCAGCTCACCGGACGGATCGACACATCGGTCGACGTGGATGTCTACAACGTCGACCTGTTCGACACGTCGGAGTCCGTTGTGCGGACCCTGCACAACGACGGCAAGAGGGTCATCTGCTACATGAGCGCCGGGTCGTACGAGAACTGGCGTGACGATGCGAAGTCGTTCCCATCGTCGGTGTTGGGGAACTCCAACGGGTGGTCGGGCGAGCGGTGGCTCGACATCCGCCGAATCGACATCCTCGGACCCATCATGGAAGCCCGCATGGATCTGTGTGCCAAGAAGGGATTCGATGCCGTCGAGGTCGACAATATCGACGGGTACGCGAACAGAGGCACAGGGTTTCCGTTGACCGGTGCGGACCAGCTCGCCTACAACCGCTTTCTTGCCAAGGCTGCCCATGCCCGCGGGCTGTCGATCGGTATGAAGAACAACCTCGACCAGGTGAGGGCCCTCGTCAACGACTACGACTTCGCCATCAACGAGGAATGCGCTGAGTGGAACGAATGCCGCTTGCTGAAGCCATTCATCGACGCAGGTAAGGCCGTGTTCCATGCCGAGTACAAGCTCACCCTCGGTCAGTTCTGCGAGCAGAGCAAGGCTCTCGGGTTGTCGTCCATAAGGAAGAAGCTCAACCTCGACGCATGGGTCGAGCGGTGCGACACAAGCGCACGGCCACCGGCTCCTCCTGTAGCCCCGAGGCCACCGGCTCCGGCCCCACCGCCACCGCCACCAGGCCCACCGACCCAGCCGACTCCTCCACCACCGCCCCCGAAGTATGTCGGGGTGTCCGGTGGGGATTCGCCCGGTCTGGTTGATCCAACCTCTGGCCGGTGGTGGATCACCGACGTCGAGAATGACTCGAAGTCGTTCTACTTCGGGAATCCCGGTGACGTCCCGTTCATGGGCGACTGGGATTGTGACGGCATCGACACGCCAGGGTTGTATCGCCAGTCCGATGGCTATGTGTACCTCAGAAACTCGAACACACAGGGGATCGCCGACATCAGTTTCTACTTCGGCAACCCGGGTGACATCCCACTTGCTGGTGACTTCGATGGGGACAACTGTGACACCGTTGGGTTGTATCGCCCATCCGAGGGTCGGTTCTTCGTGATCAACCAGCTCGGCAAGGGCGACGCCGGTCTCGGGAAGGCCTCGCAGGACTACCTGTTCGGGAATCCCGGCGATGTGCCGTTCGCTGGTGACTTCGATGGTGACGGAATCGACACGTTCGGTTTGTATCGCACATCGACGGGTCTTGTGTACATGCGCAACGCCCACAGCCAGGGCACGGCGGATGTGTCGTTCATCTACGGCAACCCGAGAGATCGGTTTGTCACGGGTGATTGGAATGCTGACGGTCGTGACTCACCCGGTGTGTTCCGGCCATCGACAAGCAAGCTCTACATCCGTTATCACAACTCCGCGGGGACAGCCGATGCCGTGTTGGATGCATGGTCATCGAACCTGATCCCCGTGGCGGGCCACTACGGCAACCTCCCCTGACCGACCGCCCGGCCTGCGGACGACGACGCGTGTCCGCAGGCCTGAGGGCGAGTCAGTCGAGTGGTTTGGCGAAGCTGTAGGAAAAGATCGTCATGCCGTGGTCGAAGTAGAACTTGTGTGCCCGACCGCGTTGTACCCCTGAGTCAAGCGCGAGGGTGTTCGCCCCGAGGCGTCGTGCCTCGGATTCGAGCCACGCCATGATTTGCCCGCCGTATCCGCTTCCACGCAGCGATTCATCCGTCACAAGGTCATCTACGTAGAAGCGTCGACCGTGGAACGTCGTTGTGATGATCCGGTACACCGCAAGCGCCCGTGGCTCGTCGTCCTCGATGAGGACCACGAGTTTCGCACCCTCGTCGAACATCGTGGCAAGGTACTCGTCATAGGACCGGGGGATCGCCGTTCTCAGCTGGGTGTGCAGCGGTTCACAGACCGCGAGCAGTCGTCCCTGTTCGCTGTCGTCGTCAACCGGAAGCGTCCGGAACTCCATCGGCATGCGGTCCTCCTCGTCGGTTCGATGCAGGTGCGTCTCCCCGACGATACGACGAGTCGGTGGGCTCACGCTTCGAAGACGACTCGCCCTCCGATGAGCGTGGTCTCCGTGCGTACCGACGCGAGGTCCTCGGCGGAGAGTGGGTTGTCCGATGCGACCACGAAGTCAGCGTCCTTCCCGACTTCGATGGTCCCCGCCCGTTGCTCATCGTGGTTGATCCATGCCGAACCCGATGTGAATGCCGCGAGCGCCTCCTCGCGGGTCAGCGCCTGTTGCGGGAGGAGTGGCTCGGGAGCTTGCGCTGTCGACCGGGTGACGGCGACGGCCATCTGGGCGAAGGCGTCCGCCGTCGATACCGACCAGTCCGACCCTGCACCCATGTGGGCGCCGGCGTCGAGCAGGGAGCGGAACGGGTACTGCCACGTCGAGCGTTCAGCCCCGAGACGCGGGATGGTCAGATCGATCATCGTGTCGTCGTGGCACGCCCACAGCGCCTGGGCGTTCGCGGCCACCCCGATCGAGGCGAACCTCGGGATGTCGATCGGGTCGATGACATGGATGTGCGCGATGTGAGGGCGGACCCGCCTGACATGGTCCGGATCGCCAGCTTCGACGGCATCGAGTGCAGTTCGGATTGCTCGGTCACCAATGGCGTGGAAGTGCGGTTGGATTCCCGCAGCCATGATCTTCGGGACGATCGAGCGAAGGAGATCTTCCCCGAGGAAAGCGATGCCGCGGTCGTCGGTCGATCCTTCGTATGGCATCCCGAGGGCGCCGGTGCCGTTCTCGATCACACCGTCGACCATGAGCTTGATGCCCGTCGGCTCGTAGCGGGTCGTCGCCTCCTTGGTCATCTCCAACAGGTCGTCGAGTTGTTCCTCGCCGCGTTCCCTGTCCCACCACAACGAACCGAGCACTCGTGCGAGAAGGCGACCGTCGTTGTCGAGGGTGCGATATGCCCCATGGTCGATCGGTCGCACCCATGCGTCGTTCCAACCGGTGATCCCGAGGGAAAGCAGGTAGTCCTGACCGGCGAGGATGCCTCGGAGCGCTTCATCGGCCGTGTCCTCGGGAGCAAATCGTTCGACGAGGTCGATGGCTCCCTCCTGGAGCGTGCCGTTCGGGGTGCCGTCGGCGTCGCGTTCTATGCGTCCGTGCGTGGGATCGGGCGTAGAGCTGTCGACCCCGGCGATCTCAAGAGCACGTGAGTTGACCCACGCGGCATGCCCCTCGCTCGACAGCAGGAACACGGGACGGTCGGGGACGATCGCGTCAAGAATCGAACGGTGCGCAATGCCACCGTCGAACGCATTCATGGGCCAGCCACCGCCGAGGATCCATGGTGCGTCGGTGTTGCTCCGAGCATACGAAGCAATCGTGTCCACGTACGCCTCAGGATCGACTTCGTGGAGATCGCACCTGATGAGGGCGAGGCCACCCATCGGTGGGTGGACATGGGAGTCCTGGAATCCTGGCAACAGACATCGGCCGTCGAGGTCGAACGTTTCACCGTCAGGCGCTGGACCCGCACCGACGTCGGTGATACGTGATCCCTCGACCACCACCCAGTCAGGCATCGATCCGGTTCCCGTCCAGATCGACCCGTTGACGAACACAGTGCGGTGATGCGTCACGACGGCGCGACCAGTTCGACCTTGCGAAGGTCGTCCTTCCATCGGTTGCGGATGGCGTCGTCCTTGTACGGATTCCCGTCGATCCACGCCTCGGCATCGAGTGTCGGGAAAGTTTCCCGGATCCGATCAGCAGTCGCCAGCGCCCGCCGATCCATGCCGAGTTCCACTTGACTTGCCGCAAGCACCAGCATGGCCTCCACATTGGTCGGCTGGTGCTCAAGGACGGCCTCGGCGATGGCTGCTGCTTGCTCGACCCGTTCGCCGATGAACAGCGAGCACGCCTTGATCGTCGGGTACCACGGATTGCTCACAACGGAGAGGCGCATTGCCACATCCAGCAGATCCACTGCCTCTTCCCAATCCCCGAGATACCGTCTCAGACTGCCCTCAAGTGCGTAGGTGACATCGCATGTGGGGCGCACGATGTTGATGCCGTCGATCCGTGCGGCCGCTTCATCGGTGTGTCCGAGCGATAGGAGCACGGCAGCATCGACGGCTGTTGCGAGACCGGTGGGATCCCCCATTTCCGATGCGATTCGCGCTTGGTCACGTGCCAGGGCAAGGACTTCGTCGCGGTTGGTCACGAATCCGTCCTCAACGCCCATCCAGTTCGTGAACGCTGATAACACCAAACCGGTCGGCAGCTCCGGATGCTGGTCGGCGACTCGTTGGAAGAGCCGGTACGCCTCTTCCCACCCCTGTCGTGTGTTCAGCTTCAAGTGGTACCAGCCGAGGTAGACATCGTGGATCGACTCTGCATCGCCCAATTCCGCGTAGATGCCCGCTGGCGCTCCGACTATGAGCTCGACCGCCACGGTGTTGGCGACGGCCTCCGCCAGCCGGTCGGACAGTGTGAGAAGGTCAGACGCCTTCGACGTCTCCCTGTGGGACTTGACCACGTTCATGGTCGTGAGGTCGAGCAGGTTGGCATAGACGCGCACGTCGTCCCCGAATTGGAGCACACCGGTTTCGAGTACGTAGCGCGATGGCGCCTTGTCGCGGTAGTCCGATCCGAGTGCCTCGACCATGTCGACACCGGGCACAGCCGTGAGGCGATGGACGATGTCGGACCTGATGACACCCGCCGCGGATCCGACCTCGGGGCTTGCTCCCTCGATGATTACGGGCAGGACCGCAACCGACGGTCTGTCGAGCCCGAGGAACGTGTGGCCTGGGACAGCCGCCGCGTCGCTCGGGAGCCCGACGAAGTCATAGACAGGGACCGGCTCGGGAATGTTCTTGAGTCGGTGTGTACCCATGGTGCGGAATCGAAGCTCCGGTTCGTCCAATGCCCGATACACAGCACCCGACACCGCCAGACCGCCGGGTTGGCACAGGGCTTGGATGCGGGCAGCGATGTTGAGGACATCTCCTTCATAGTGACCGTCGGTGATCGACACGTACCCTTGGTCGATGCCCAAGCGGAACCTGAGCCACTTGGGTTCGGGGCGACCGGCGTTGCTGGCTTCGACGGCAGTCGTAATGGCAATGGCGGCTTGGACACTTTCGACCGCGGTCGGCAGCACAGCCATGAAATTGTCACCGACAAAGTTGACAAGCGTTCCACCGACCTCGGTGAGGTTGTCCTCCACGATCGTCCTTGCAGAGACCATGGCCTCTGAGGTCGCGTCAAAGTCGTCGGCCAGGAGGCGTGAGTAGCCGACCACATCGCCATTGATCGCAGCGACGAATACTGCACGATTGCGGGTACTGATCATCGACGCCATCGTAGTCGTGACCCCTATCCCATCCGATGGCTGTCCGGTCTCACCGTCGCGAGCGAGTCCCATCCGCATACCCCCGCAATCCTGCGTAGGATCGTTCTGTCATGCGAAACGGTGACGCAAGAAGAAAAGAGACCGCATGCTCAAATCGGTAAGCAACGCCCTACGTGTGCTCGAGTATCTCGTTGAACACGGTGAGGGTGGGGTGTCGGAGATCGGCCGGGAGCTGGGCCTCAGTCCGGGCACCGTGTATCGCTTGGTCTCCACGCTCGTTGATGCAGGATTCGCGGATCAGAACAGTGACAACCGCCGGTACGGGCCAGGGCCGCGGATTATGCAACTCTCGAATGTCATGCGAAATCGAGTCGAGTACCTTGATGTTGCTCGCATTCACCTTGAGCGGCTGACGGAGCGAGCCAACGAGACAGTGAACCTCGCCGTTATGCGCAACAATGAGGTCGTGTATGTCGATCGCGTTGTGTCGAATCGCACGCTCGCCGTCGAGGTCCGGATCGGTTCTCACGTTCCCGCCTTCTGCACTGCACTTGGGAAGGTCCTCCTCGCATTCGGGACAGAGGAGTCTCGAGAGGCGTACCTCGACGCGCTCCCGGATCTGCCCGATGGAGGGCATGCGAAGCCAGCCGTGGGTGACTTCCGCAAGGAACTCGAGCGGGTATCGACCCAGGGTTATGCGGAGGACAAGGGCGAATTCTCGCCGGACATCAGTTGTGTCGCAGTACCCGTTCTCAACTCCAAAGGCAAAGGAATCGCTGCCGTGAGTGTCTCTGCGCCTGCGACCCGCTTCGCAGATCGTCGCGAAGCACTGATCCCGATGATCGAAATCACCGGCAAGGAGCTCACTCTGCTCGTCAGTGAGCTCGGGGACGATAACCCGCGGCTCTAGAGTGGTGCTCTCCATGGGGCTCTTTCGCTGACAGAATATCCGTTCTGCTATGCGGTTAGTGTGGGCCGAGCGAGAGGACGCACCGGTACCGCGAACCCATCGGAGGACACGTGACTGTTGACGCAACGCGACCGTTCACGGTTGTCGATGGAAACCTTTCGGCTGTGAGCGACAACTTGGTGGTCGTGTTCGATGCGGACACGGGTGGAATGCGCGAAATCAGGAATCGGATCACGGGCCATGCGGTTTGCGACGCTGTGTCACCGATTCCTTGGAGACTGCAACGGGTCGGCACTCGCTGGAGTGCTTTCCCCAAGAACCTCCCGCCATGGCTCCACGGCGACGAGATTGTGCCGGACGAGTTTCATTTCTCGATATCTGAGGACGGGTGGTCGGCCGATCTTGGTTGGTCGACGTCCACGTATGGGATCCGGGTCTCGGTCGTCGCCAGTATCTCAAGGCAGACGGGTGACCTGGAGCTTCGGCCCACCGTTCATGTGGATGTCGGAACCGAGACACCCGAGTTCCTGACGTATCCGATTCTTGAACATCCGACGATCGATGTCGGCACCGAGGGCGATCTGCAGTTCATCGCCCCGTCGCATTCAGGGATGATGATTCGACGACCTCATGATGAGGCCCCGTGGGAGGCTCCATACCCGGATGGGTATGCGGGATGTTCGATGCAATTCATGGCGCTTATCGAATCAGGGTCAGGGGGGTTCTACCTGGCCTCGCACGATCCGCACTCGACATGGAAGGTGCTGCGGTTCAGCGGTGACGAATGGTCAATCTCGCACTATGCGTGGGACCTGCGAGAAGGAACGTCAATCGATCTGGAGTATCCCGTTGTGCTGGGCGCTCTGATTGTCGGTGATTGGTTCGAGGCTGCAGAGCGATATAGAAGTTGGGCGCTCACAGCACCTTGGAGCAACTCGCACCCATCTGAGTCCATGCCCGGAGTTGACCGAGAACGCCGGCGATGGCTGCAGGAAGAAGTCGGCTTGGCGATTTGGGGTGCTCCAGCATCGCTTGATTGGTCACCGTGGTATCGCATGTACGGCGAAATAGCGGGGACACCCCTTCACATTTGCCCGATGTGGGATTGGACAAACCCGCTACCGCAGTCGCGGGGAAGGGAAGGTTGGTTCCCAGCGAGGTTTCACGAATCAAACCTGGACGCGTGGAAGGGCCATTTCGTGACGCCCTACATGAACGATCTGTTCGTGTCGTCGTCGGCTGTCGATTTTCACGATCAGTGGGAGCCGAATGCTGTGTACCCATACGCAATATTCCCGTTCACCCGCTTCTCGGAGTTCGACCCGGGCGTGATTGCAACCGGGACACCATCCTCGGATCCGCTCGTAACGACCGACGTGCCGTTCTACATGTGTCCCGCCACCACTGCACAGACGGAGCTCCACGCATGGCGTGACCTCGGACTCATGCGCGACCATGACATGGACGGTGTCTGCTACGACATTTCATCTGGAAATCCACTCCAGATCTCTCGGTGTCTCCGCTGGGAACACGGGCATCCCCCAGGCAGGGGGAGACACATGATTGAGGCTGCGGACCGGATGAACCGCATCTCGAAACAAGTTGTTGATGGAGCAACCCACCGTTACCTCGTCCAGGGAGTGGAGACGATTGTCGAGAACATCATCGGTTCGGTCGACTTCTATGTCGCTCGCGCTGGGGCTGGACCACTCGCGTATCACGAGGCATGGGTCCCGAGCCATGAGCAACCACCTGGAACCGGACGAGAGCTGCTTCCCATGTTCGAAGCCGTGTATCACTCCATCGGTCCTGTGCGCCATGACGGCTGGCTCACGATGGCCGAAAATCACGGTGACATCTTCTTCTGGGCCGCGGCACGGATCGTGCTGCAGTGGGGTGGTCTGCTTTCGCTCCACTACAGCTACGGCTTCGCATTCAATCCACCCGAACGAATCGACGGAATCGATGAGCTGCCCGAGCACGTCAACTGGGACGGCTCGACAATCCGGTTTGAAGAACTCCCGGAACTCGATGTTGCCAAGGCATTGTTTGTCAAACAGCTGGCAACCGCTCGGACTCGGATGGCTGTACCGTACCTGGCCCATGGCACGATGATTCGACCCGTGTCCGTCGACGTTGGCGTGACACGAGCTTCGTTCGCTGGTCGTTTCAGCTCGGCACCCACACTCGTGCTGGAAGGCACCTGGGACGTTCCATCCGTGGTCCATGGCGCGTGGCAGGCACCGAATGGAGCTATTGGGCTCATGTTCGCTGCGGTCGGGACTGAATCCGTTCAGTTCAGCTCGTCGATCGATGCCGAGAAACTGTGGGGCATTCAACTTGGTGGTTCGACGGTCACGGTTTACGACTCCGACGGCGCATTGGCCGAGTATCGCGTCGGGTCGGACAACCGAGTAGTGCTTGACTTTGTCCTCGCCTCGAGACGTGTGTACCTGGTCGAGATCGTGCGTGACGAAAAGGCTGATTGACGAGATCAGTCGTCGATTCGCACGACCCAGTAGGGGATGGTGTCCATATCGCCCATACCCGGGGCCATGGTTCCTCGTCCCTCGATGTCAACAACCTCGATGTAGTACATGACATCCCAGACGGGATTGACGTATTCGCGGGGAATTTCGGCCAAGTGGCGATTGCCGCCGACCTCAGTCATGGGTATGCATTTCCACTCGTAGTACTGATTGGCGTACCGGAAGTGAAGGACCACGCGTTCGGTGGCATGCGTGTGCTCGACGGTCGCTTCGACAATGATCGGCGATCGGGCGCGGCTCCGCTCGACCGGTTCGTGATTGACCACGGGACCCGGCACCCTGCTGTCGATCGACCGCGCCCTGAAAGCTGGTGGTGTTGCGGAGCCTGTCGGTGCGGGTAGAAACGTCGTTCGCCCAGCCGAGGTTGCGATGAAGGAGTAGTCGATTGTGGTCCCGGCGGGCACGGATTCCGCTGGAACCACAATCTCGTAGAACAAGCCTTCCTCGCCAAGGTCCATCGGCAATGGCTCCGCGCCATCAACGATGATGGCGACCTTGTCGATCGGGTCGGGTCCGGTGGCTGAAAGCTTGAGTACGAGGTCACTTGCTTGGTCGAATGTGTCGATCGGCGCATGCGCGAGGCTCGGCGCGAGAGGGCGGACGATCAGGGCCGAGCAGAACCAGACGCATCCCGGATCGGGTGTGAAGGTCATGGCCATCAGGCCGCGACCGAATGTCCGGCGTGCACGAAGTTCCGAGTGGGTCCCGTACGCGATGTTGCCGATGCTCCCCATGGGTTGACCGTTGAGACTGACATCGAACGGTCCGAACGAGCGCGGATCGACGCTGCGATTGGAGAACAATGCGATGACCTCATATTCACCTGCTTCAACTACGCAATTGAACGTTGCTCGTTGGCTGCCAAACACGAAGTCTCGAAAGAGCGTGTTGGTAAAAGGAACGAGGTTCGAATATCCCGGGTCGTTCATGGTGTCGCGGAACACGGAATCGAGGTGTCGGTCGCAAAACCGTGCGAGCGGAGACGCTATGGCCTCGACGACTTCCGGGTCTTCCCATCCCCACCTGGTCTGGGTGGGGTGCTTCCACTCGACATCGGCGCCTACCCCTACGAACCCTCTCTCCACCATATCGTGGTGCACCGCGAAGCGCGTGTAGCTGTATCCCGCTGGAGCCGCTTCGCCGAAGTCGAACGCCGCGACGGCGCCTCCGATCGTGCCTGCGCCATAATCGCCATGGAGTGCAATTCGTTCCTCGATTCGCAACTCGTCCTCGCGAACGAGTAAGAGCTTGTCCTTCCAATGACCGCTGTCAATGGGACCAGTCACCTGGTGGTCGGTATAGACGCCGTGGGTAATTTCCGCAAGCCTCTCCCAGTGTGGCGTCGCTTGCCTGAGGTAGTTTCGGGCGGACACAGCCTCGGCCAGATCACCTGTCTCGTAGTAGGTAGCCAATGCATACGCAGCAAGAATCTTGTGTGAGTGGTACAGAGCGAGTTCCCCCAGGGCTGCAATGTCAGTCGCAGTGCTCGCGAGTTCAAGGCCAGCCACATCGTGGGTGGCAGGCACCGTATCGAGAACCATTGCGAGGTCGTGGCATTGTTGCCCGATATCACGCAGGTAAGCGGACGCCGCAGGGGGAGACATTTTGGCTGTCCGATGTCCGGTGATCCGCTCCGCCACCGACTCGTCAAAGCTCGCGATCATCGCTGGGTCACTCGGAGGGACCGACGCGTAGAAATCGAGCAGACCTCCGGTGTCAGCCTCTGGCCAGATATACATGTTCGGATCACTCATGTTGTATCGAATCAAGAAGCTCACGACCCGAGACGCCCATGTGTACCCCTCTAGGACGTGCTCGGCTGCCTCCCCAAAGCGACACCTGAGGTGCCGTAGCCACGTCTCTTCTCGCGCGTTCGGGTTGTAGGTGAGACGACCGAACAGCAGGTAGAACAGCCAGTATCGCTGCCATTCCCACTGGTAGTACTCGTGTTCGGATTCGAGAATCCGCCATGTACCGGGTTCGTTCCCATAGCCCTTCTGCGCAAGCGGTGGCGAAATCTCGAATCCGATCGAATCCCCGAGGGCGAGTCCGCGTGCGAACGTCCGCACGAATCGTGGGTCTCCCCACACGAAATGGCGATGGGATCCGAGGGTCCAGACCTGGTACGAAATGTCGTACGGCCGGTCACGGGCGAGGAAGTCGGCATAGCTGTATGCCGGCTCTTGCTTCGGTGCCGGGTAGGGCGCTCCAAGGTGTTCAGCCCAATGCTTCATCGAAAGGCGCATCGGGATATCTGCATCAATGACCGCATCGACGGTTTCCGGGAGCGCGATCCAGCCACGAAGATCCAGAAGAACCTCGCGATCGGCTTCGCGGATTGCCCTGACAATCGAGTTCGCAAAGAAGTCTGTCTGTTCATCCTGAGGAATCCCGGACTCCCCGTTGACGCGGATCTGGATGCCGGAGATTGCTGGAAACTGTAAGAGCATCTTGCGCGTAGCCTGATATGTGTAGTCCGTGAGCATGTCGTCGCTCAGTCCCTCTACGAGGCTCCGCTGGACATGGCCTCCGCGAGAGCCTGGCGACCATGCTTTGACTTGCCAGATGCCAAGGACGAACGCCAGCCCGCGTGCCGCCGCCATCTCTGACACCATTTTGAGACTCTCAGCGTTGCGAGCCTGGTCCGAGGCAGAGAGTCCCGAGACGAAGACCTCGGGGTGGTCTTCGACGGATACGAAGTAGGGGAACGGAGGTGCCAAGTAGTTTGTCTGGTGGGCCATCACGATCTGAAAGCTGTTGAATCGACTACGAGCCATCAGGTCGAAGTAGGCGGTCCAGTGGGCTTCGGAGTGGAACCACTCAGCGTCGCAGTCAGCGTTGTGCAGGAAGGTGAACACTCCTCGAAATGCTGTGTGTGGCGATTCGGAGGTCGCCCGCAGTTCGGAAACCCGCACTCCCTCGAGGTCCAACTGGTCGGCGACTTCAAGCAATCCATACATCAAACCTTGTTCATCGGCACCAATGAGTAGCGCGGCCGGGCCGACGTGGTTGAGCTCAAACGCTTCCTCGCGTTCGGGCAGTCGCAACCCCGCCTGCAACGCGATGTCAGCGATTTCGGGATTCGACATGACGCCAGCAATGATGTCTGCCTCGCCCGATGTAACAACCTCGATCCGGGCGGCTGATCCGAGGCGGTCGAGCGCGTACGTGGTCTTGGTCCCGACCGGTCCGAGTATCCGCACGCGCACCACGCCCTATCTCCTTCCGTGCCTTGCTGGTGAGACGTCGCGGATGAATCGATCCCGGGGTGGCGACAATGCGGATGCATAGTCCGGTGGCACGAGAATCGGTCCGATTCGGCCAGCATCGTTTGGGGGCATTGCTTCGTCTTGCATCTGATACAGACTCGACTGTACATCGCGCATAGAAGAAGAGCTATTCTTGATTCGAAACAACCGTCTGAAAGGATTCGACACCCGACCATGCGCGAAGCTCGACACGATGTTCTGTTCGAGCCGATTCAGATCGGTTCGAAGGTGCTCCGCAACAGGTTCTACTCGACGCCGCATGCGTCGTTCGTCGTCGGTCGTCGGATGTCCGACGTCGCGTTTCGTCGGATGAAAGCCGAGGGTGGTTTCGCCGTTGTCTGCGGTGGTGTCACCTCCATACGACAGGATGCTTGGGGTGGGTTGGTTCCTCGCATTTGGGACGAGGACGAACGGGCCATGCTCGGGCGAATGGCCGCCGAGGTGTCGGGCCAAGGCGCGATGGCGGGCATCGAGTTCGGCCACGGCGGAGTGAGCAGCATGGGTTCCAAGTTCTCCCCGAGCATCGGACCTTCACAGCTCGCGAGCCCTGACCACCCGCAACTCGTGCCCATGGCCATGGATCTGGACGACATTCGTCAGATCCAAAGCGATTGGATCGATGCTGCATCAACCGCTGCCGATCTCGGGTTCGAAATCATCTACTCCTATGGGAGTCACGGAACCTTGCCAGCGCAGTTCCTTTCGCCATTCCTCAACAGGCGGACTGATCAGTACGGGGGCTCGATCGAGAATCGAGCCCGCTTCTGGCTGGAGTTGACCGACGGCATCAGGAATGCGGTCGGTGACAGGGCCCTGGTGGCCGCCCGGATCGCCGCCGAGTCCTTCAACGAGCAAGGAGTCTCGTTCGATGATTCGATGGCGTTCGTGCGTATGGCGGACGACCTTGTGGACTTGTGGGATGTCAACCTTGGGTTCGGATGGAGTCCCGACTCCTCGCCGTCGAGGCTGACGGATGAGGGATCACAACTCGAGTGGACGGGTCGGCTTCGCGAGTACACGGCCAAACCCATCGTGGGTGTCAGTCGACTCACAAGTCCGGATCGAATGGCCGAGATCGTCAGGTCCGGGGTCTGGGACTTGATTGGAGCTGCTCGCCCGGGAATCGCTGATCCGTTCCTACCGAAGAAGATCGAGGAAGGTCGCTACGACGACATTCGTGAATGCACGGGAACAAACTTCTGCATCGCTGTGGAAACGACGGGAATCGGCCTCGGGTGTGTGCAAAACGCGACGATCGGCGAAGAGTATCGCCGTGGCTGGCATCCAGAGCGGTTCAGTCAGACGGCGCGTGGCGAAGACGCTGTACTGATTGTTGGTGGCGGGCCAGCTGGGTTGGAGACCGCTAGGGTCTTGGGTGAGCGCGGCTTCGGGTTCGTTCACATAGTGGAAGCCAGACCCGATGTCGGTGGTCATCTCGCTTTGCTCCGACGGTTGCCAAGGCTTGGCGACTGGGGGCGCGTCATCGACTATCGCAAGAGCCAGTTGGCCAAGCTCGACAATGTTGCAGTCGTCACGGGGAAGCGACTCAGCGCCGACGATATTCTCGACTATGGGGCATCCGTCGTAGTCGTCGCGACCGGTGCTCGGTGGCTTGATGTGGCTGATCCGTGGCACGATATCGACCCGGTTCGCCATAGCTCAACAGCGATCAGGATCATCGGACCCGACGAAGTGATGTCAGGCGTGGGACATCCGGATGGCACGGTGCTGGTCTGGGATGCCGAAGGTGGCCCGGTCGGAATCGGCATCGCCGAGACGCTCGCCCGCGGAGGAAACGGTGTACTCCTTGCGACCCCATTCGACCGCGTATCGCCACTTCTCGACGCCACGTTCGAGGGCGGGGGCGCTCGCCGTGTATTGCGCGAAACCGGTGTGGAAATCCTCGTGGGCGTTGAACTCCACTCTGTGGTCGGCGACACGGTTTCTTTGGTTGATGGCTCAGGTGTGCTCCACGAGGTACGTCCCGAAACGGTCGTGCCAGTGACGCAGCGTGTTTCCGAGGACAGTCTGTTCCACGAACTTCGGGAGAGACCGTCGGATCTGACCCTCGCTGGGATTTCGGACCTATTGCGGGTCGGAGACTGCGTGGCACCCCGCCACTTCGGCCTTGCCATCGCAGACGGTCACAGGCTCGGCCGCGAACTGGATAGTGGTCGTCCTGCCGTCCCTATGGACCCGATTGTCGAACGCGATCATCACGGCCCCACCGCCGATTTCACATGGAGGGACGAGACCGTGCTGACCGTTTCGGCCCCATGAGGACGGAAGAATCTGACGTCCGCCGAGACCTTGCAGAAGCCAAGGGAGGAACGTGAGCACGATTGAACTTGTCGAGGCCAGGTCCGTGATGGTGCCGCTTGAGCGTACGACATCCTTCTCCTCCAGGACCGTGGATCACAGATGGTATATGTTGGTGCGGATCCGGGACACCGATGGTGTGGTCGGGACGGGGTTCTGCTACGCGGGCAGCGACGGCGGGACGATTCCAGCCATTGCGGTCCGGGACCTTTTCAATGTCGTCCTCATGGGTGCGGATTCGACGAGGACCACCGGCCTGTGGGACCAGATGTACAACCTGGCTCTTCTCCACGGGCGGGCGGGGTCTGTCATGCGGGCGATCAGCGCCGTCGATATCGCCCTGTGGGATCTCAACTCTCGTCGTGCTCAGCTTCCGCTTTGGCAATACCTCGGGGCTCATTCATCGGAGTCCGTGCCCGCTTACGCCAGTGGGGGCTACTACTTGGAGGACAAGGGCCTCGACGGCCTAGCCGACGAGATCGAGTCGTACGTTGCAAGCGGTTATGGGGCCGTGAAGATCAAGGTCGGCAGGGTGACACCGAGTGAGGATGCTGCACGGATTGCCGTCGCCCGGGAGGTTCTCGGGCCGGATCGAATCCTGATGCTCGATGCCAACAACGCGTGGGCCGACGTCCCCACCGCACTGCGGGCCCTGAGGATGTGGGAGGAGTTCGACCCCTACTGGATCGAGGAGCCATTCTCTCCCGATGACATCGCGAGTCACGCCACCCTTTCAAAGCAGACACCCATCACCGTTGCGACTGGGGAAATAGAGGCTGGGCGGTGGCGCCATCTTGAGCTGTTGACCAAGTCCGCTGTCGCGATTCTTCAGAGCGATGCTGCTGTATGTGGAGGAGTGACGGAGTTCCTGCGCATAGCGCACTTGGCCGACGCGTTCGGTGTGCCGATGGCCCCACATTGGTTTCACGATCTCCACTCCCACCTTGTCGCGGCGATCGCCAATGGCATGTGGGTCGAGGTGTTCCCTGATGCCCGGGTCCTCAATTTCCGCATGCTTATCGACACGCAGTCTGAGATTCAGGACGGACGGATCCTGCTTCCTGATCGCCCAGGTCTCGGCTTCGGTCTGATCGAGTCACAGGTCGACGCGTTTGCAGTTGAGCCCTGGGCATGAGGTTTGCGACGCTCGCTCTCAACGATGGACGTGAGCAGGTCGCAATCGGCCTCGAGGGTCGATGGATTCCGCTCGATCATGTAGACGAGTCTCTCGACGGGGACATGTTGTGCCTGATCAACCGTGAGTTCGACCGAGAGCAACTCGATGATCTCGGACGACGCGCACAGTCGATGGCCAGCTCTCGGTGGATCCTTGGGGCCAACGCGGAGTTCGCCCCTCCGTACAGGCGCCCGCGGTTGATTTGGGGGATCGGTTTGAATTATGCGGAACATGCGAGCGATCTGTCCGAGAAGCAGCCCCAAGACCCAGCGAGTTTCGTCAAGGGTGACCACACGGTCATTGGTCATCATGACGAGATCATGCTTCCGCCCCAGAGTGCCCGGGTCACAACCGAGGCGGAGATCGGACTGATCATCGGTCGACGAAGTCGTGCGGGAACGGACGCAGTGACGCTTGAGACGGTGTTCGGTTTCGTCCCGATTCTCGACCAGACGGCAGAGGACATTCTCGAGCAGAATCCGAGGTTCCTGACCAGATCGAAGAACTTTGCGACGTTCTTCGCCTTCGGCCCGGAAGTCCTCACATTGGATTCACTCCCTGACGACCTTGGAGCCTTGACGGTATCCACGGTGATCAACGGACAGGTTGTGCGGAGCAATCGTGTGGACAACATGCTGCATTCCCCATCAGACTTGTTGCGATTCCATACCGACATGATGCCGATGTTCCCTGGGGATATCATCTCGACCGGCACGCCTGGAGCCGGCGTGATTGTCGATGGCGACACTGCAGCAGCGTCGATTGACGGCTTCGAGTCTCTCACCGTGTCTGTTCGCGGTGCAGAAGCCCGTCAGTGAGGTCCTATCCCCTGTCCACGTTCGGCCGTCTGCCCGACGCGATGCGCCGTAAAGGGAACTCTGCCTGGGCCGCGGGTATCAGGCGGCCGTCTGATATCCACTCGTTCCTTGAAGGACCTTTGTTGGTCGGCGAATCCATCCTCGTCGCGGACGTTGCGTGGGGTCGCGTGTTCGCACTGGACTCCGGGGGCCAGTTCGAGGTGGTTCTCGAATATGACGGTGCACCGAACGGACTTGCGGCTTCAGATGATTCGGTAGTCATCGCAGATGCGCGGCACGGCCTCGTCTGGACAGCCAAGGATGACGGCGGCGTTGACGGTGCACTTGTCGTCGACCGAAGCCTGACCGAGTGGATGGGCGAGCCATTTCGCGGATTGAATGACCTCATCGTTTGGGCTGA
Source organism: uncultured Acidimicrobiaceae bacterium (assembly GCA_964505525.1). Lineage (GTDB taxonomy): Bacteria > Actinomycetota > Acidimicrobiia > Spongiisociales > UBA5794 > UBA5794. Next base: position 21,914 of record CAZDIQ010000002.1, read on the forward strand.
CGGGTCGATTGTTGCAACCGACCAGGGTGCCTCGGGTTTGCATGATCCGTCAGGCAGAATCGTCCACCTGCATCCGAGCGGAACGGAGAAGGTGCTCCTCGATCGTCTTCCGAGTCCCAACGGTCTCGCACTTGTCCCCGGGAAATTGGAGCTCCTCGTCGCCCTGACTCGGGACAATTCGATCTGGAGGGTTCCTTTCACTGACGATCTTCAGCCCTTTCGCGTTGGCCGGTTGGTGCAACTATCAGGAGGAATTGGACCCGACGGCATTGCCATGACCCCCGACGGTTGGCTGTTCGTTGCCCACTTGGGTCTCGGGGTTGTTTGGCTGTTCGACCCGCTAGGTCGGATGGTCGCTGCTTTCGAAGCACCCGATGGAGTTTCCACGTCGAACGTCGTCCATGACCCAAGAGCGGACGTGATCTACGTGACGGAGGCAGATACAGGATCTGTTCTGATCGCGGACGTTCCCAAGCACGCGTGACGTCCGTGTGCCAGTCGGCTACCTTGGTAGTGTGAAATGTCGTTCTTGTATATGGAAAGGTGATGCGTGAGCGCCCCCGCTTCTCCCCAAGACATCGCCAAACGCGTGTTGACAGCCGAGTCCGATGCCATCACGGCGGCCTGTGGTCGGATAGGGGTGAGTTTCGACCGCACAGTCGAACTGCTCGTCAACGCGGATACCGTGATTCTGACGGGCCTCGGGAAGTCCGGTCTCGTCGCCGCGAAGATCGCGGCGACTTTTGCCAGCACAGGCACCAGAGCGCACTTCGTCCACGCAACCGAGGCACTGCACGGAGATGCTGGGAACCTGAGGGGCGGGGACGTTATCGTGTGCCTGTCGCTGTCGGGTACGACCGGAGAGGTTTGCCGATTTGCATCCATCGCGCGCCGGCGCGCTGTGCCTGTGATAGCCCTGACAGGTGACGGGGCTTCGCCGCTTGCCGAGATGGCAGATTGTGTTCTCGACATCAGCGTTGTTGCGGAGGCGGATGCTCACAACCTTGCTCCCACGGCGAGCACCACGGTTTCGATTGCAATCGGCGATGCGTTGGCAGTTGCGCTGATGATCGTGCGCGGCACCTCTCGAGATGAGTTCCACGAAAACCACCAGGGTGGTGCGCTCGGTGAGCGCCTTTCGACTGGAGGTACATGAACCGAGTCGTTGTGTTCGGGATTGCGGTGGTCGACGTGACCGGCTACGCCATTGACCGACCGAATCCCGGTGAAACAGTCGTCGGCACGGGCTATGCGATCGCGCCAGGGGGCAAGGGCCTGAATCAGGCTGTTGCCGCGGCCCGCGCCGGTGCTAGCGTCGAGTTCGTCGGATCGGTCGGAGATGATTTATTCGGCGAAATGCTGCTTGCCACTATCGACCAAGAGGGCGTGGGCCGAGAGTCGCTGGTGGTGGTCGATGACGGCCAGACTGGGGTCGGCCTTCCTGTGGTCACTGCCGATGGTGAGAACTCGATTGTCGTCGTGCCCGGTGCTTCGGGCCAGATCGGCGCGAATCAGTACCGATGGATCGAAACTCACGCGATACCCGGCACTGTGTTCGTCAGCCAACTCGAGCTGCCAGATGATGTGGTGCTGCCAGCAATCCGGGCAGCCGCAGGCTCCGGCGCAACAGTCATCCTGAACCCGGCGCCTGCACGCGCGATAGAGTCTTTGGTCGGATTCGCCCACGTGCTTGTCCCGAACGAGGTCGAGGCGTCGGTCCTGACTGGGACCGCAGACGCTCGCGAGGCTGCCGAAAAGCTCGCAACGACCTATCCCGCGTTGGACGTGGTCGTGACATGTGGGCCTGCGGGCGCTATCTATGTGGCTGATGGCACCGCGGTCCGGGTCAAGGCGGACGAGGTCGACGCTGTCGACACTGTTGGCGCTGGGGATGTGTTCTGTGGATACCTCGCGTCCGAACTCGCAATGGGGTCGGATCTCGGGGAGGCTGTGGCATCCGCGGTGGGTGCCGCCACATACTCGGTACAAAGAACCGGTGCAGCTGAGTCAGCCCCCTTTCGTCATGGACGGCCCGACTGACTTTGACAGCGTGCGTATGTCACCGCTACGTTTCGTTATAAGAAATTCAATTTCGAAATGGAGAAAGATCAATGAAAATTGTCGAAGTCGAAACCTTCATCGTGCAGGCCGAGCTTCCGCGGTTTGTCACGGATGCCTTCAACGAGACGGTCACGTGGGGCCTGCCCGGTGTCATCTTGAGGACCGACGAAGGAGTCGAAGGTGTCGGATACACCAGCACGCTTGCCCACGGCGACCACGCCATCAAGGATGTGATCGACCGCATATATTCGCCGTTGTTGATGGGTGAGAATCCGCTGTTCAATCAGCGGATCTGGGAGCGGCTGTACTGGTCCAGCGCCCATTGGGTCGGACGCACCGGCATCACACAGATGGCCTTGGCAGCCGTGGACATTGCAGTTTGGGACATCAAAGCAAAGGCCGCCGGTCTTCCTCTCTGGCAGCTGGTCGGTGGACACAAGGAAGGCAAGGTCCCGTCATACAACACCGATGGCGGCTGGCTCAACTTCCCGCTCGAACGACTCGTTGAAGAGATGTCGGTCCTTGTAGATGCAGGATGGCGACGCGTCAAGATGAAAGTCGGAAAGGACGACCCACGCGAAGACATCGCGAGGGTCGGCGCGGTCAGGGAAGCCCTCGGGTCTGAGATCGAACTCATGATCGATGTCAACCAGCGGTGGGATGTCAGCCGAGCCATCACGTGGGCACCGCGATTCGAAGAGTTCCAGATTGCGTGGCTCGAGGAACCGATTGACCCTGACGATGTCGCTGGACACGCGCGTCTCGCCAGGGCAACGAGGATTCCCATTGCCCTCGGCGAACACGTGTACACGCGGACGATGTTCAGGGACTACATCGAACAAGGTATCGTCGGCTACGTGCAGGCGGACGTGACCCGCCTTGGTGGTGTCACTGAATGGCTCGCAGTCGCTGAGATCGCTCTCGCACACCACATCCCTGTGGTGCCGCACCATGCCGACATGATGCGGGTTCATCAACATCTCGGCACCGGCCACGCTGCGTCCCCGATGATCGAGTGCATTCCGTGGCTACAACACTTGTTCGTCGAACCGGCTGACATCCGCGACGGAACGTTCCATGTCAGCGATACGCCCGGGGCTTCGACGACGTTCGATCCCGACCAATTCGCCAAGCATCGCGTCGCATGATCGCACGAGGGAATTGCGTCCGAATCGTTTGACACGGTTGCGACCCGCTCGTAACGTGTGACGGATGTCCCAAAGGCATTTCGTATAGAGAAATAACGAAAGTTTCAATCAGCCGTGACAGTGAGGACACAGTCCGACCTTCGAGGAGGAGCAACCCAATGAATCGATTCCGCATGCGACAGGCGAGGATCGTCGTTCTCGTACTCGTACTGATGCTGGTGGCTGCCGCGTGCAGCAGCAGTTCAGACGACACAACGACAACCACCGCCGACGGCGCGACTACGACGACTACATCCGGTGGCGGAGGTGGGGAGACCACGACGACCGTTGATCCAGGTGAAGCCAAACAAGGTGGCACCATCGTGATCGGTGTTCAGGCCGAGACAGAATGTCTTGATGTGCCGAACTGCAACATCCACGTGGACGCGCGGGCTCAGACAAACCTTGCCTACGGGCAGCTCATGTCGGCCAACAGCGAAGGAGACTATGTCCCCTACATGCTGGAGTCCGCCGTCCCCAATGACGACGCCACGGTTTGGACGCTGAAGATCCGTGAGGGCATCACCTTCCATGACGGCACACCGTTGAACGCCGAGTCGCTCAAGATCAACTTTGATCGTGCAGCGCTGTTCAGCTTGAACTCCGCGTCGTTCGACTACTACGAATCGACCGAGATCCTGGATGATCTGACGGTCGAGGTGCTTCTCAACAAGCCATACGCTGTGTTCCCGCAGGCACTTGCCGATGGGTTTGGTGCGATCGCCTCGCCAGCTGCGCTGGAGGCTCAAGGTGACGCCTACGCAAGCAGTCAGGACAACCCACCCGTTGGCACGGGTCCGTACAAGCTTGTCGAGTGGGTACGTGACAGCCACCAGATCTGGGAGAAGTTCGAGGACTATCAGTTCGACAATCGGGCATTTGCCGACAGGATCGAGTTCCGGATTCTTCCCGACGACGCGGCACGTGCAGCGGCACTCCGCGCCGGAGACATCGACATCGCAGTGACACTGAGTCCATCAACGATCGTCTCGTTCAGGGATGACCCGAATTACACCGTCAATGAGCTCGACTACGGGGCGACAGGAATCCTGTTCCAGCTCGAGGAGATCCCGGACATCCGGATCCGTCAGGCGGTAGCAATGGCGATCGACAAGGAGACGATGATCGGACTGGTTTGGGAAGGAGTCGGGGAAGCGATCGAGACGCCATTCCGGGAGGACAACTTCTGGTACGCCGACGTTGACTATCCGCCATTTGACCCTGCAGGTGCCGCAGCGCTCGTGGCTGAAGTCGAGGCCGAAACCGGCCAGCCGGTGGTCGTGACCTTGACGCCTCGGATCGACGAGACGAGCATCAACTTCGGCACCGTCGTCGTTGAACAGCTCAGGGCTGTTGGTATGGATGCGTCCCTTGACATATCGGTCGACACGAACGACTTTGTGAATCGGTACATCGAGGGTCAGTACGAAATGATGGGTACCGGTGTGTTCACGGTTCTCGATCCATGGTTCGAGTACACGAGAAGGTACGAGTCGACCAGTGTGCTCAACGGAACCGGCCTCGGGACCGTGTATCCCGAGGTCCAAGCTGAGATCGACGAGATGCTTGCCATCGGCGCTGGTTCGGCGGATCCGAATGTACGCAAGGAAGCATACGACCGTGTCCAGGAGCTGCTCGCTGAGTATGTCATTCAGCTGTTCATCCGCTCGGATGTCTACGGTGTGATTGTCTCGAACGACGTGCTCGGATTTCGAACATTGAAGAATCCAGACGGTTCGAACGGACTGGGTAACTTCTTCACGGCAATTCTGGCCGACGAACTCTGGCTGGACCAGGGCTAGACAAAGTACCCCATGGTCAGATGGACATGTTGGACCCGCAGAGCTCCGCGTTCTGCGGGTCCAACCTTGTCGGGCGCTTGTTGGTCAGATTTCGGGTGGTCGTGATGTGTCCCGCCGTGATTCACCATGATTCTGTGATGGAGGGGAGGCAACTGTGAAGTTTCAGCTTGCGGATGGGTTCCTCAGATTCGATGACGGTTACCTCGTCGTGCGATTCGGCGAGACGAGCGGGTCGATCGAGTTCGTGGAGAACCTCGTTACTGGCCAGATTCTTGTTGATGCGCCGACGCCGGTCCCCTGGCGGATGCGTTCGCAGGGTTCGGGGCACCGTTGGTTTACGCCCCGGGCAACATTCACAACACCGAACGATCCGACACCGGCTTCCTTTCAGTACAGCGTGGCTCCCGACGGGGAGTCAGCAAACTTGACGTGGATCACCAGCGAGCCGGGTGTTCGGCTCGAGGTTCGTGCCTGTGCAGCGAGTGGGGGTGGCATCGAGTTGTGGCCCAGGGTTGTCGTCGAAGTGGGTGCCAGACCTCCGGAGGCTCTCACCTATCCGATCCTCGAGGCGCCGAAGGTCTTGTCTCAGGACGGAACATGCGACCGTCTCGTCTTCCCCGGACATTCGGGGTGGTTGATTTCATCTCCTCAAGCTGTCGAGGCTCTTGAGGCCAGGTATCCGGATGGCTATGCCGGGGCATCTCTCCAGTTCATGGCGTACTTCACCGACGCGATCGGGGGCTTCTATGTTGCGACTCACGACCCGTACTCGACTGCCAAGCATTTTCGATTCTCGGCAGACGAGGCAAGCGTCGATCATGAAGCCTTCGACATCCGACGCGGTGCAGACCTCGACCTTGACTACCCGGTTGTATTGGCCCCGCTGTCGAGGGGAGATTGGTATGAAGCCGCGGACCGCTACCGGGATTGGGTCCTTGTCAATGCGCCATGGGTGACGGGACACCAGGGAAACGCGACCGACCCGTCCCGGGACGGTGCGCGCTGGCTCTTCGACGAAGTCGGGTTCTCGATTTGGTGTACGCCAGCGCGACCGGATTGGAGCCAGTTCTACCAGCACTATGCGGAAGTCGCAGGTACACCGCTGCACATCGTGCCTGCATGGGATTGGCCAGCGACACTTCCACCGTCGCGCGGTGACGTTGGAGTCTTTCCTGCAACGTTTCATCCGGCGAACGTCCAAGCATGGGAGGGACATCGCGTGACGCCGTATCTCAATGACCTCTTCGTCTCTGCGCGCGCACCCGAGTTCGAGAAGCGATGGGAACCGAATCTTCTGTTCCCGTATGTGGCGTTCAATTGGGTTCCGTTCGCAGAACCGACGACCGGTTGGGTCGACGGTGAACACCCTGGTCCTGATCCCATTACGACGACGAATCAGGACTTCTTCCTGTGTCCGACGACTGAGGTACAGAAGGAACTTCACGCATGGCGTGATAGCGTCTTGGTGAGTGAGTACGGGATGGACGGCGTCTTCTACGACATCTCGTCGGGCAACACGTGGCCCTGGTCGCGGTGCTTGCGGGCCGACCATGGCCATCCTCCTGGCCGAGGGAGAGAGATCGTACAGGCGTACGAGACGCTCAACGCGCTGTCGAAGCAAGCCGTTCTCGCCTCTACCGGCCGGTACCTTGTCCAAGGTACGGAGGTGATACAGGAGCCGGTCATGGGTTCGGTGGATTTCTATGTGTCGCGAGCGTGCGCCGGTCCCATGGGTTCTCTTGAAACCGAGGTATTCGGCCCGGAAACCCAACCGGGTGGGGGCCGAGAGCTCATTCCTCTGTTCCAGGCTGTGTATCACGATGTCGGACCTGTACACGAAGACGGCTGGATCACACTTTCGGAGGAGTCGGGCGATCTCTTCTATTTCATAGCGGCTCGAATCGCGCTCGTGTGGGGAGGGATCCTGTCGCTGCAGTACTCAACGGAACCACCCGAGGCCTTCTCCGGCATGGACCTCGGCACTCCCACCGAAACGATCCTGTGGGATGCGGCGCGGGTCACATGGGACACGTTTCCCGTGTCCTCCCCCGGAAAGGAAGCCTTCGTAAAGGAGCTTGCAATCGCAAGAACCACCTTCGGTCAACCGTATCTTGCATATGGGAAGATGCTGCAACCTCCAACCGTGGAGTCGGCAGCGATCGAGTTGGACTTCCATCAGACGTTCTATGGCTGGGGTTCCGAGGGATGGAGCAACGATGGATCCTGGATGGTCCCCAGTGTCATGACCTCGGCGTGGCGAGGCCCGGCAGGTGAGATCGGGATCGTGTTACTCAACCTTGCCGCGCAGGGTCCGGTTCAGGTCGCTCTTCGGACGGATCTCGGCCAGATGTGGTCTCTCGAGAGAGCTGGGTGCGCCGTCGAAGTAATGAAGAGCGAAGGATCGGAGTCACGCGGAGCCGTTTCTCCAGAGAACCGTCTCGAGGTCGATGTCGCACTGGAGCCACGCAAGGTGACCATCGTTACGATCGCTCCGCCTGCGTGAAGCGTGAGGCAGCCGCCGTTGTCGGTGTCGCTAGTGGCACTTCGGTGTGAATCGGGTGGTGACACGCGACGAAGTGATCAGGACCGATGCGGTGCATTGGTGGTTCCTCCGTCATGCACACCTCGGTCGCGGCCGGACATCGGGTGCGGAACCTGCATCCGCTCGGAGGATCGATCGGTGACGGGACTTCGCCACTGAGTGGATTTGGCATCGCCTCGTGGGCACCCAACCTTGGTACCGAGTCGAGCAATGCCTTGGTGTAGTGATGACTCGGGTGGCTGTATACGGAGTCGGAATCCCCGATTTCACAGAGCTTGCCAAGATACATGACGGCCAGCCTGTCGCTCACATTCTTGATCACGGCAAGGTCGTGGGCGATGAATAGCATGGTCAGACCGTATCGTTCCTTCATCGATGCCAAGAGATTGAGAATCTGACCCTGTACGGACACGTCAAGGGATGCGACCGGTTCGTCACAGACCAGGAGCGTCGGCTCCAGAATCAATGCTCGTGCTATGGCGATGCGCTGTGCTTGACCACCTGAGAATGCCCTGGGTTTCTTGTCTCCCATCAGATCTGCATCGAGACCGACTGCCTCAAGCATGGTTGCAACCAAGTCCTCAGGTGCGTCCTGAAAACGCTGCGGCCAGATCGCCAGCGGCTCAGCTACGACATCTCGGATCCGTCGCCGGGGGTTCAAGGACGCCAAAGGGTCTTGAAAAATCATCTGGAAGTCGGGTCGGAGCTGTCTCAGTCCTTCCCGCTTCATCGAGGCGAGGTCGCTACCTTCGAGAAGGATGCTCCCCGACTTCGGTCGGACCAGCTGCATGATTGCATGCCCTGTAGTTGATTTTCCACAGCCAGACTCCCCAACAAGACCGAGCGTCTCACCACGAGCGAGATCAAAACTGACACCGGAAACGGCGTGCACGGTTTCCCCGGCGTCTGCGGGGAATTCCACGACAAGGTCCCGCACCTCGAGGAGGACGTCGACATCGGGTCGGAGGTGTTCGGGTCGGTCAGGTTGCATCGTATTCCACCGGATGCCAACACGCGTAGACGTGTTCGTTCGAACCCACGAGGGGAGGACGTTCCGTGTCGCACCGATCAGCTGCGCGCGTACACCGCGGGAAAAATGGACACGATGGCGTGACATTGACAAGGTCTGGTGGTCTGCCCGGAATCACTGGCAGCTTGTGGTGGCGTTGGTGATCGAGCTGCGGAATCGAGGTGATGAGCGCTTCGGTGTATGGCATCCGGGGGCGTGAGAGCACGACCTCGGCGCCACTTCTCTCGACGATGCGCCCGGCATACATCACAGCGATCTCGTCAGCCATGGCCGACACGACGGCGAGATCATGGCTGACGAAGATCATCGCCATTTGGCGATCTGCCTGCAAAGACCGCAAGAGAGCGAGTATCTGTGCCTGGATCGTGACATCGAGTGCGGTCGTCGGTTCGTCGGCGATGAGCAGACTCGGTTCGCCCGCAAGTGCCATCGCGATGACCACTCGCTGGCGCATTCCTCCCGATAGTTGGTGCGGGTATTGTTTGAGACGCCGAGCAGGGGACGGAATGCCAACCGAGGCCAGAAGCTCCACGGCTTTGGCATCGGCGGCCGAACGTGACATACCCAGTCGCCTAGTGAGAATCTCTGTGACCTGCCGTCCGATCCTGACCACTGGGTTCAAAGAAGACAGCGGGTTCTGGGGGACGATGGCAATGCTCGTCCCCCATCGTTCGCGCAATGCATCCTTGGACAGTGACCGGAGGTCGACCCCGTCAAGCCAGACCTCGCCGGAGGAGCGGGCAACGTGGCTTCCCGTCTGGATACCCATGATCGAGCGCGTGAGGACGCTCTTGCCCGATCCGGATTCGCCGACCAGACCGAGGGTCTTGCCACGCTCGAGTTCGAACGAGACATCATTCACTGCCTTGAGGACGCCACGACCGGTGTGGAACCATGTCGTGAGATCGTCGACGCGCAGCAACGTCATGCTTGGATTCCGCCTCTGAGGTCATCGCTGTGCCGGAGCTTGTCGCCAATGGTGTTGAGCGCAAGAACCGTGAGGAAGAGAATGGCAGCGGGGAAGAGGCTGATGTGCGGGTGTGCTTCCAGCTGTGCTCGCCCGTGGGAGATCATGCCTCCCCATGTCGGGATATCGGGAGGCACTCCGAGCCCCAGGAAGCTGAGCGAGGCCTCGATGACGATCGCCACGGCCACGATGACGAAGGCGTATGCGACCATCGTCGGCAGGATGTTGGGGCTTACCTCGCGCAGTATCACCCTGGAATGCCGAGCGCCGAGAGTTCGAGCAGCGTGGACGAACTCCCGTTCGGAGTAAGCAAGCGTCTCCGCCCGTGCGATCCTGGCGAACGCAGGGAGGGCAAGAATCGCAATGGCCACGACGACGTTCCCGGTGCCTGCGCCGAGCACGGCGGCGAGCGCAATCGCCAGCACGAGGGCGGGGAATGACAAGAGGATATCCATAGCACCCATTGAGAGCGTTTCGGACATGCCGCGGAAATAGCCAGCCAGAAGGCCAAGGACCATGCCGACGAAACCGGACAAGAATGTCGCAAGCAGCCCGACAACCAGCGATGTGCGTGCACCGTAGATCATCCGCGACAGCATGTCGCGACCAAGGCTGTCGGCGCCAAGCCAATGCGCAGCGGTAGGCCCCTGCCTCCCTGCACCACCGTCGAGAGTGTTTGGGGGTATCAGGGGTAGGAGGTCGGCGAACACTGCAACGAAAACAATGAGGCCGAACCAAACGACGGCAATCGTGAGAGGAATATCCCTCCGCCGCCGCCGATGCGCACCGTCGTCGATTTCCTCGATTGCGACAATGGTGTCGGATACGGTTGCCGTCTGTTCGATGTCAGGACTTGCCATACCGGATCCTCGGATCAGCCACCAGATATGCGATGTCAACGATGTAGTTGATGATGACGTATGTCACTGCAATCAACCCGACCAATGCCTGGACGGTGATGATGTCGCGCGTGTTGATCGAGTCCACCACGAGGCGGCCGATTCCGGGGAGACCAAAGATTGTTTCGATGATCACGGAACCTCCGATGAGAGCACCGGTACTGAGGCCGACCAACGTGAGCAGTGGCAGCGAAGCCGGTCGCAGCGCATGTCGCATCACGATCACCCTCGTGCTGAGTCCTTTGGCGCGGGCCATCATGATGTAGTCCTCATTGAGCGATGCCACCATCCCGGCGCGAAGGACCCTCGTGTAGATGCCCGCTTCTGCCGCCGCGAGTGCCAAGGCAGGAAGGGCAATGGACTTGAGATTCGGGATGATTCCGTCACTGAGGGGTCGGTACCCGGTTGACGGGAGGACTCCGAATCGGACGGCAAAGATCTGGATCAGAACGATGGCGCCGATGAATGTCGGTATGGACACGAGAGCGAACGAAACGGTGTTCACGCTTCGGTCAAACGACTTCCCGCTATTGAGCGCTGCAATCGGCGCGAAAATCAAAGCGAAACTGAGCGCGAGGAACTGCGATAGCAACATCACCTGGATCGTGACCGGTATTCGCGGGACGATGAGATCCGTCACCGGCTGCCTGATTCGATACGAGGTCCCGAGATCCCCTTGAAGGGCATTTCCGGCCCATCTGCCATAGCGTACGAGTACGTTCTGATCGAGACCCAGATCGGCGCGGATCTGGTCAATGAGTTCCTGTGAGAGGTTGAATGTGTCGCCGCCAGCGATGGCCACCGCAGGGTCCCCTGGTAGGAGATCCAGCATGAGGGCTGTCAAGAAGGTGACGAGAACGAGGGTGATGGCAAGCCGAACGGTCCTGCGGAATATCGGTCCGCCGCGATAGCGCAACGGACGTCGCTTGGGTGCCGGAGCCGCCGAGGGGTCGACTTCCGCTTTGGTGTCGGCCACCATGTCGGTTTTCTCCTATCCGTGCACTCATGACGCTATGGCGCAAGACTACCGACCTCGTGCGAATTCCACAACAGGTCTGGAGAGCAGGCGTGACCTCGGTGGTTTCGTGGGTGAGCGGCAGTGTTTCGCCTACCATACGCCGCGGTCGAGAGGTTCATGTGAGCAGAATGAGAACGATCCTGATTACGGGCGCTGCCGGACAGATCGGGACGGTCCTCTCCGAGAACCTGGAGATCGACGGTTGGTCCCTGCGGCTGCTCGACCGGGTGCCTACACCAAGCACGAAGTGGCCCGACTCCGTCGCATGTGATCTCAACGATGCAGCCGCTATCCGCAGCGCGATGGAGGGCGTCGATTGCGTGATCCACCTCGCAGGTATCCCTCAGGAAGCTCCGTTTGATGAGCTCCTCGAGGACAACATCCGTGGGACCTACAACGTCTTTGAGGCTGCGCGCTCTTCCGGCGTGAAGCGGGTTGTATTCGCGAGTACCAATCACGTCGTGGGTTTCCATCCCACAGCGATTGCACTCGACGAGCATGTCGAATCCCGACCCGACACACTCTACGGTGCGAGCAAGGTGTTCGGTGAGGCGCTAGGTCGACTCTTCCACGACAAGTACGGGTTGGAGGTGTTATCCATCCGCATCGGGAGCTTCCGTCAGCGGCCGACGTCTCTCAGGGAGTTGAGCACATGGCTCAGCCCAGGTGATGCAGTGCGGCTCTTCGAGGCGTGTGTCACGGCTCACGATGTCGGATATCGGGTGGTCTACGGAGTGTCAGCGAACACACGTGTCAAGTGGACGGACCGTACTGCGCGGCTGATTGGGTACGTCCCAATCAATGACGCCGAAACGTTCGCCTCCGAAATCGACCAACACGCACCAAGCGATGAGTTTCACGGAGGTGCGTACACCGAACCCGATCACACTGGGGGCTTCTAGGCGGCCCGCTTCAATGGCGCGAACGCGCTGTCAGGATGACTCTGATCGTTCGGAGATGGCGAGGGCTCCCGATGGGCAGATCCGCACAGCCTCGAGAATCGCCCCCCAGTTGTCGAGGTCTGCGTCCTGTCGCAAGACGACCCTCGCATCGATATCGTTCTGATCGAAGATGCCCGGTGCCGCAACGACACACATGCCGGCTCCAACACAGGTCTCCAAGTCGATCTCCAATGCGGGTGCCATTTACCAGACCACCGGGAGTTCCTGTGGGCCAGCTTGGCTTTCGAAGTCAGGGTGCATCGGCACATCATCGATCGGTACGGCGAGGTCGAGGCTGGGGAATCGTTTAGCGATTGCCCTCAGACTGACCTCGAGTTCCAGACGCGCGAGATGTTGACCGAGGCAGACATGGATGCCGTGGCCGAACGCCACGTGGCCCGCTGCGCCGCGGAGAAAGTCGAGTTCGTTTGGCCTCTCGAACATCGCGGGATCGCGATTGGCTGCGACGAGGGAAACCGTGATGCTTTCGCCAGCTCGAATCGTGGCATCACCGACGTCGATGTCCTCAGTCGCAGTGCGCGTCAGTGCTCCGATCTGGAATGTCGTCAGAAATCGGAGCAATTCCTCGACGACCGGCAAAGTAGCGTTCGAGTCCTCTCGCAGATGGTCCCATCGGCTCCGGTCGGCCAGCAGTGCGTACAACCCGAACCCGATCATGTTCGCGACAGTTTGGTGTCCGGCGGCCACCAAGAGAACCGCAACACCGACAAGCTCATCCTCGGAGAGACTTCCCTCGATTGCAAGGCGAGGTATCAATGCCTCCTGCGGGAGGCTCGCGGCATTGTGTGCGAGGTTGTACATGAACTCGGTGAATTCCCCATACGCATCAGCGAGGTCGTCAGGCTCCGTGCGAGGGTCCTCGAGGATGGTGCTCCACGCCTGGAAGTGGTCGCGCACATCATGTGGGACTCCGAGAATTTCACAGATCACGAGCGATGGAATGGGCAGGGCGTAGAGTTCGACCAGGTCAGCTGGGGCCCCGTGCTGCTCGAGGACGTCGAGCTGGTGGGCGACGATGGATTTGACCGACGGCCGCATGTGCTCGATCTTGCCGGGAGTGAACTCGCTCGCCAACATTCTTCGGAAGCGCGTGTGATCGGGCGGGTCCATGTTGAGGAAGTTGCCCGCGTAGCCAGAGGCCACACGTCTGTTGCCCTCGGCGGCAAGACGCGCGAACGCAATCTGCCGTACCGGGTTGTCTACGGGAGCTCGGTACATCGAATCGCGGATTGAGATTCGCTTGTCCGCGAGGATTGCTCGGGCGAGCGAATGGTTCGTGACGAGCCAGCCGAGATGTCCGTCCGGGTACAGGAGTCTTCTCAGCGGGGCGTTGGTTCGAAACTCGTCCAACTCCGAGGGTGGATCGAGCGGGTACGGGCGCGCCGTTGGCAGAATCACGTCTGTATCTGTCATTGTCAGCCTTCGGTCAATGTTGCGAACCGGGAAAGCCATCAAGTAGCATTTCACTGGATGGAATACCGTTTCAAAGTTAGTGCTGCCCGTGTCCCCTGTCAATGTGGACGGGGCGCTGCGTCGTCCACGGCATCGACCTGATGGGCTACCCGCCGATGACCATGCCAGAACCATGAACGTTCACGAGCCCAGTGCGTTGCGCGATCTCGTGAGGCACGAGATAGCGCAACGCCGCGAGACTGGCTACCTCACCTCAGGGGTCGAGCAGCGGTTCTCGGAGCTGGGTCTGGGCGACACCGATGGATTGCGCACCATGTATGAGGAGGTACTCAACCTTGATCCTCCCGTGGACGTCCACTATGAGGAGCCGTCTGATCTGGATTCGATTGTCGGGCTGCTTCCATCGTCGACGGAGCGGGTCAGCATCCCGACCGACCTGGGTGATCGGATTCACGGAGCGTGGTTGGGGAGGGTCGCGGGGTGCATGCTTGGCAAGCCGGTCGAGGCTGAACGATGGACTTCGACGTTGTTACGTGAGTATCTAGAACTTGCGGGTGCGTACCCGATCACCGACTACATACCAGCTCTGGATCCGATGCCTGAAGGGTTCGAATTCCGCGAGAGCTGGCCGCTCACGACGCTCGGGCGTGTTGATGGAAGCGCCCGCGATGACGATATCGATTATACGATCCTTGCATTGCACCTTCTTGAGTGTCATGGAGCGGACCTCACCACAGCTGATATTGCTCGCTCGTGGCTTGAACTGCTCCCGTATCATCAGGTCTATACCGCCGAGCGAGCGACGTATCGGAATCTCGTTCTCGGCGTGGCCGTGTCTGAAGCTGCTGACCACGAGAATCCCTACCGCGAGTGGATCGGTGCACAGATTCGCGGTGACATGTTCGGTTGGGTCAATCCCGGGTTTCCGCGTAAAGCCGCCATCGATTCCTATCGGGATGCGGCGCTGTCTCATCGTGGGAATGGCATATACGGCGAAATGTGGGTCGCGGCCCTTTGCGCAGCTGCATTCGTCGAGACGAGTATCCCTGATGCGATCGCGGTATCTCTCCAACACATTCCAGCCCGGTCGCGCCTCTTCGAAGCGGTTGCCGATGTCATGGAGTTGCACGCTCGAGGTGTCACGTGGGATCGAGCGCTTGCTCATATCCAGGCTCGCTATGGGCACTATTTCATCGTGCACACGGTCAACAATGCTGCGATTGTGACCGCGGGGCTCCTGTGGGGCGACCACGACTTTGGTAGGACCGTGGGGCTGACGGTCCAAGGGGCATGGGACACCGACTCGAATGGAGCAACGGCTGGTTCCGTTGCCGGTGCCTTTCTGGGAGCAGCCGGTATTCCGACCCACTTTTCCGGTCCCCTCAACGACACCGTCCGTTCCGCAGTGTTGGGATTCGATGGATCAAGCATCGCCGATCTTGCCGAGCGGACGTTTCGCTTGGCTGTCGGCCGGTAAGGGCATGGGTAGTGTTTGACGCGCGCCCATTGAAATGGCAAGCTGCTATGTGAAATGGTGACCAACCGATGACCCTCGATATCCCATCCGACCTCGCAACGGATTCGCTCCTTGAGGCAATGGCGCAGGGACGGGCGTTGCCATCGAGGTGGTACACCGACGAGACTGTCTTCCGAATCGAACAGGAACGCATTCTTCGCAAGTCCTGGCAGTTCGCCGCACATAGCGAGCAGCTCAATGAACCGGGCGATGTTGTCCTGACGGACGTAGGTGGCGTCCCGATTGTCCTCACTCGATCCTCCGACGGTATCCACGGGTTCATAAACATCTGCCGGCATCGTGCCCACCCAGTAGTCGTGGAGGAGGGTCGCCGGGTCCGAGAAACCCTCCAGTGCATGTACCACGGATGGACGTACGGATTCGACGGGACGCTGCTTCGCGCTCCCAGAGCGGAGAGCGAGTCGATGCAGATCGAGCCAGCCGACTGCTCATTGATGCCGGTCCAAACCCATATCTGGGGACCCACGATCTGGGTCAACGTGGACATGACCGGTCCCACATTCTCAGAGTGGGCGCCTGGGTTGGCCGAATCGGTGGAGTCCAATGGTATTGATGTTGACGATCATGTGTTTGCGTTTGAACGCACGTTCGAAGTGCACTCGAACTGGAAGGTGTTCCTGGACAACGCAATCGAGTGCTATCACTGCCCGACATGTCATAGCCAACTCAGCTCTGTGCTCGTGATGAACCCACATCGACAGAAGCTCACGATTGGGGGACGGTTCTGGAGCACGCACCAAATCCCGTTCCGCGACGACGAACGGCAATACTTTTTCCACTGGATTTTCCCCACCACCTACTTCCAGTACGCCGGCGCCGGCTTTGACATCGGAGCAATAGAGATTGTCGGCGTCGACAGCATCATCTTTCGCTCGGTCACGTTCGTCCCCTCGGGAACGACCGAGTCCGCAATCAATGACCTTGCGCTCAAGCTTGACGCGAGTCCGACGATCCACGAGGACGTTGCAATCTGTGAACGGGTTCAGAAAGCACACGCCGTGGATGTAGCGCCGCCGGGTCGCTTGCTGCCAGGTAGTGAGCAGTTGGTTCTGCACTATCAGAAGGCGATTCTCGAGATGATCGGTTCTGGCCGCTGAGGTGATCCTCCGCATCGACGACCGCGACGACACACCGGGTGCGTGGTGACTCCTGACACTGTCGATGTGGTCGTGGTGGGCGGAGGAATCGTTGGGGTTGCCTCTGCTTACTACCTCGCCAAGAGGGGTGTCAGCGTTGCTTTGGTGGAACGTGGCCACATCGGGTGCGAACAGTCGAGTCGCAACTGGGGTTTTGTCAGGCAGCAGGGCAGGCACCCGATTGAAATTCCGCTCGTGATGGAGTCCAACAGGATGTGGCGGACACTTGGCGAGGAACTCAGGGCCGACATTGAATGGGTCCAAGGGGGCAATCTGGCGTTGGCATCGGACGAGGGTCGCTTGGCAGCCTTTGAGGGATGGGCCCGGCTTGCCGGAACCTTCGGACTCGATACGGTGATCCTCTCACGGTCCGAATTGGCGACTGAGTTCGCCTCGATTCGGGGCGAGTTCGTTGGTGCGATGTTCACACCGAGCGATGGCCATGCCAATCCGCGCGCCGTTTCACCGGCTTTCGCCGCCGCGGCTCAACGGCTGGGAGCACACATCATCACCGCCCAAGCCGCTGAGCGGATCCTTGTTGAGGACTCGACCGTCGTCGGCATCGCTACGGAAGACTCCACGATCCGAGCTCGCTGGGTGATATGTGCGGCAGGCGCGTTGTCGTCGAAGTTGCTGCGTACTGTCGGTCTGAACCTGCCCCAGCGAGTGGTGAGGGCGACGGTAGCCGAGACCGAGAGCGTGGAGACAGTCACTCGGTCGGCGGTGTGGGCAGATGAGGTTTCGATGAGCCAACGACGTGACGGTCGAATCGTCTTCGCGGCAGGTGCCAGTGCCGACTACGACCTGACCCTTGATGTGTTCCGCAATCTGGGGTTCTTCATGCCGAACTATCGCAAGAATCGTGCTCTGTTTCGTTTCAACATCGGTACAGCGTTCGGCGATGCCGTCCACGAGATGATTCCCTGGTCGGATCGTTCGAAGCACCCGTTCAGCTTCAGGCACGCAATCGAGCCATTGCCGAATGTCAAACGCGTGGAACGTGGGGTTGTAGCGCTAGAACGGTTGTTCCCAGCCATTGCACCCGTGAGGGTTGCACGTCAGTGGGCAGGCAACGTTGATGCCACCCCCGATGCTGTGCCGGTGATTGACGCACTCGACGCACCGCGCGGGCTCGTGATCGCCACCGGATTCTCGGGTCACGGTTTCGCCCTGGGCCCCGTGGCAGGACGCGTGGTGTCCGAACTCGTCGTCGATGGTGAGGCATCGCTCGACATTTCCGGGTTCCGATTCTCTCGCTTTGTCGAGCGCGACCTGGTGCCGGCACGCTCGGTGTTGTGACGGCCGAGACACGTCAATGGACTTCTGCGCACCGCGGTATGTCAGTGGTGCAGTCGAGTTCCCGTGCGCTGACGAGATTCGCCCCGGTTCAGCTCACTCTGGTGGCGTGATGACCAGCGTCACTGGGTGTCGGGGCGGAAGTGATACGTCGATCGCAAGCGCACCGTTTGTGAATGTGGCCGTACCGATCCCTGAGGCCGTCTCTACAACCCCGTCACGGACCCCCCAACCAGCGGGATGGGTCGTGCTTGTCAATTGCGTCACTGTTTCACCGAGATTCAAGAGGAAGACGCCGATGGTTCCATCCTTTGCCATCCACGCGCTCGACAGAATCTGGGGTACATCCCAGGCGCCTGAGCGTGTCACTCCGGTAACCACCGGATTCTTCCGCTGATAGTCGAGACTGATCGACGGCGAGTCGATTTCAGGCGGAGGAATCATTCGACCGTAGGCGAGGTACTTGTTTCCTTCACCCGTTCGCAGTGCACTCACAATCCGCACAAAATCGAGATGACCGGGCTCGACGGGGCGAAGGTCGTCGAATGTGTGTAGTCCGCCGTCCCAAGAAATGACTGCACTCGTGTCGGATGTCGGAATCAGTTCCGGTGGATTGTTTGCGTAGTGCATTGAGAACACACCACCCCACAAGAGCGCGATTCGACCCACAACCCAGTAGAACAGGTCACCGAACGTTTCGTCCAGCGTGAGCCAGCCATCCTCGTGGACCGGACCGACGTCGTGATAGATGGCTTGGAACAGTGGGACGAGGTCGCGGCCAGTCCCTGGCGGCAGTTCGGGTCCAAGCGTGAGGGCCTCAAGACCTCCGAGGGGCCCCGCACCTGCGCGCGAGACATAGAAGTCGATGTCCTGGATCACATGCTCGACGATTGTCTCGACACCCTGCGCGGGGATCCGCCCGGTCGCATCCGTCATTGCGGCACGCGAGATTCTGTTGTTCTCGGCGTAGGCACGCAGAACATCTCGGCTCCAGCCCGGTGTGTGGCCGTGCTCATCACGGAGACACCTCGCGGCGAAGGGATTGCCTGACGAAATGTCATAGAACACACCGGCCAAGTCATGGTCACCCACGAGGCGGGAGTCCCGCCAAGCGTGAAAATCACGCTGGATCTCCGTCGATGGACACACAAAGAAGTCGATGTCCGACATGACCTTGGGATCTCCCGGACTCGAGCGCTTGTCGATGTAGGCGGGTGATCGTTCGGCAAACACCGTGAATGCGAACGTCTTGTAAGGGAAGACCAGATTCGGCTCCCAGTTCTCAAGGAAGTCGGGAGCCTGAACGGAAATGAATAGGTCGTTCAGGTATGGAGTGACATAGTGGTCGGCCCATGCTTGAAGGTTGGCTTTGTGGAAGTTCGCGGGGAACCAACCTTCCTTGCCGACGTAGTGGGGGCGGGTCCGTGGCCAGTCCCAACCAGAAACGATGTGCAGTGTGCTGTTGGTCGCTTCAGCGAGGTACCGATACCGATCAGACCAGTCCAACGATGACGGTGTACCCCAAATCGAGAGGCCGATCTCTTCGAAGAGCCACTTCGGGCGGTCGATGCCGACACGTCCAAGGTTTTCGCCCGCCGAGGACCACGGTGCTGTCAAGGCCCACTTGCGATAGATTTCTGCGGCTTCGTACCAATCACCGCGTTCGAGGAGGGAAACGACGACAGGGTAGTCGAGATGTAGGTCCGTGCCCCTCCTCAAATCCCATGCGTCGTGCCGGACGGACCACTCCTCTGGTCCGAACATGAGCTGTTTGTGTGTCACATGCGGGTCGTGGCATGCCAAAGACAGCCCACCCGCGGCTGGTGAGTAATACGCCATCATCTGCACTGAGCATCCGTGATAGCCGTCGGGATATGGCGCTTCAGTGACCGTGGCGAGCGGGTCCGACACAAGCCAGCCGGAGTGTGCTGGGAACAAGAGTCGGTCGTCGGACCCGAGCGGATTGGGATGAAGCACGGGGTACACGAAGTGTGCTGGTGGGCTGACTGACTCCGAGACATGCACATGGGGCCAAAACATCAGGTCACCATCGTCATTGAACGTCAATCGAACGGTCACGTGGACGCCCTCGTGTGATGTTGTCCACTTGAGACTGACGCCCGTTGCGTCAAGATCCCACGTGAATTCCGCCGGTACGATCTCGGCGAGATGGAGATCGGGAGCGCTCGCCGCGTTCGCCCATGTGCTCAAGGTTGTGCCTTGTTGGATGAGACGCCACGGTATGGACTGGCCGCCGTTGGCAAAGATGATGCCGCTGGCCACGCTTTCGATTCTGGTGATCGCGCCGGTGGTGGTGTCGAGCGCAACGATTAACCGGTCGCTCGAGCACACGAGGTGGTTCCCCTGATGGACGACGGTTGGTGGTGTCATGTCTGCTTCAACGCCCTTCTGAGATACTTGCCGGTCGGTGTCTTTGGAAGCTCGTCGAGGATTTCGACCTGGCGCGGGTACTTGTACGCGGCAAGCCGCTCGCGACAGAACGCGATGAGGTCCTCCGGTGTGGAGGTGGCTTGAGGTCTGAGCACCACGTACGCCTTTACCGTCTCACCCCGATATTCGTCCGGAACTCCCACGACGATTGCTTCTGCCACGTCGGCGTGCTCGTACAGGACGTCCTCGACTTCGCGGGGCCATATCTTGAACCCAGACGCATTGATCTGGTCCTTTGCCCGATCAATGACGTAGAACCAGCCACCGTCGTCCATCACACCGATATCGCCTGTGAACAGTGATCCTCCCGGGATGGCTCGAGACGATTCATCCGGCCTTTCCCAGTATCCGGGAACTACTCCAGGTCCTTCGATGACGATTTCACCCTCGGTGCCAGGAGGTGCAGCTTCCCCGGTGTCGAGGTCGCGGATCCATGAATTGACAGATGGCATCGGGATACCGACGCTTATGGCGCCACTTGCGTCCACGGGCGCCCGGCTGTGGAGCGGCACGCCGTGGCTGGGTGATGTTGTCTCCGTGAGGCCGTACACATTGTGGATGTACCGACCCGTGGCACGCTCCATCCTCGCAAGCGTTGCGTTGGCAATCGGTGCACCACCCGATGCGAGTTTCTGCAACGTGGGAGCCCTGTCGTGACTCAACCCACCCTTGTCGATCATCGCGGAATACACCGTTATGGAACCAACAGTGAATGTCGCGCCGTACTGCTCCGCTCTCATGACCGCATCAACTGGATCGAATCGATGCAGAAGAACCAATTGTGCGGAGGCGTACCAGCTCACAGCGGTGTGAAGAACTAGGCCCGTGATATGGAACAA
The DNA here is from genome assembly GCA_964505525.1 of uncultured Acidimicrobiaceae bacterium. GTDB lineage: Bacteria > Actinomycetota > Acidimicrobiia > Spongiisociales > UBA5794 > UBA5794. The sequence continues at coordinate 43,054 of CAZDIQ010000002.1, forward strand.
CGGTGCAACTGCAAGAATCACGTCGTTGTCGTCAAGCTCGTACCAGACCGAAGCCATGGCGGCGTTCCAGGCGATGTTCCCATGGGTGTTCATTGCCCCCTTGGGCGTTCCCGTTGTGCCAGATGTGTAGGTGAGCACCGCCACGTCCGACGGTTTCGGGTCAACCGGTGGCGGTTTGGCGGTGGCTTGTGCCGTGATTGTTTCGGTGTAGCCGAATGTCCGCACTCCCACCAGTGCGTCGACTGCCTCGCCATTCGTCAGGACGATGGTTGACACCCGAGAACCGTCGAATGCTGTGGGACCGAGATTCCGAATGATGTCTGCATCCCCCACCAGCGCCGTGATACCCGAATCGAGCGCGTGGTAACCGATTTCGCGGTCCTTGAACATCGGGTTGAGGGTTACCGCGATTGCTCCCGCTTTCCAAATCGCAAGCAGCGCGACAATCCACTCGGGGTCGTTCTGTAGGAGGATGCCAACCCGGTCACCGGTTGTTACCCCGAAGTCCCTCAGCCCACAAGCAAGGGCATCGGAATCCTTGTCGATCTCGACCCACGAGGTCCCACCGCTCGGCGAGTGAATGTACAGGCCCGTGGAGCCTCGAGCGACGGCTCGTCTCCACAGCTGCAGGGCTGTCTGGGTCCGATCGGTCGGCCACGGTGCATCCGGGCGGTAGTGGCGCTGCCACGGGTGAACGGCGTGGGAACTCATCCGCGCTGCGCGCTCGGGCCTTTGGGATCCAGAGCGCGGTATGCATCTCGAAACGCATCGAGAATCATTGCTGAGTCAGCCGAGAACGCGACGATTGTGGCACCGAGGTCGAACCAATGGTTTGCACGTCTTGCGGTTGGCGCATAGACGCCAGCAGCGACGCCAGCCGCAGCGCACGCAACAAAGACTTCCTCTATCTTGGCCACGACCTCGGGGTGGTCGGGTTGTCCGGGATGGCCCATCTCGCCCGACAGGTCTACAGGTCCGACGAAGAGAGCGTCGAGTCCTTCGGTCTCAAGAATTCCCGGAAGGTCGTTGATCGCGTTGGTTCCCTCGAGCATCCCGATGACGGCCGCTCGTGCATCCACGGATGCAAGATCCCCGACTCTCGATGCGTCGTACGAGGCACCGCGAACGTATGGATTGAGTGATCGCGTCCCTGCGGTGGGGTACCGCGCTGCACTCACGACGGATCGGGCCGCCGAGGCAGAAGAGACATGCGGGACCATGACTCCGTCAAGCCCTGCGTCGAGCACTGAACCGATCAGACTCGATCGCGGCTCGGCGATACGCGCAATCGAGTAGATCCCCGACGCTTTGGCAAAGGCCGCCAGATTCGGGAGATCCGACGTGTCGGCAGGCCCGTGCTCCATGTCGATGATCACCGCGTCGCATCCGGCAAGTGCAAGCATCTCGATGATCTCGACCCGTGGAATCATGACGAACGAAGCAACAATGGGTTCGCCGAGGCCGAGTGCCGATCGCAGGTTCATTCTCGACTCACTGATTCATCGCTCCCGGTGCGTGCATAGTTGTATCTTCGTATCAGAGTAGCGTGTCGGCTGCATAGAAGAAAATCGTTTCGTTATACGTATGTTGCGAACCAACTCCGGCAATTCTCAACCCGCTCCTGTCTGGATCTGCCTGCTGGCCTTGACCCCCTTGCCACGGCGCCGACCGGGCAGCGGCCTTGCAGTTGGCGTTGCGACGGGCTAATTTCACAACAGCGAATAAGGTTTCACTGAGCGAAAGATTGATAGACCTCTCGGTGGCGTCAGCTTGACGGCCCGGTGGAGTTCGGAAGCGAGGAACGATGTCCCCACAATCAAAAGGTCTTCAGTCGAGCAACGACATGGATACGTCGATTCTCGTCGGCTTGGGTCGCGATCTGTACGACGCGGAGCAAACGCATTCTGTCCTGAAACCACTCACCGATCTCTACCCCGACATGACGCTGGAGGATGCTTACGCCATCCAACAGGAGTATGCACGATTGCGGATGGACGCGGGTGCGACTCTGGTCGGCCACAAGATTGGCGCCACAAGCCAAGCGATCCAGAACCTCTTCTCGATTGACACTCCGGACTTCGGTCACCTCTTCGACGACATGCAGAGGTCGGAATTTGAGGCGATCAGTCTCGACGACCTGATTCAGCCACTCGTCGAGCCGGAGATCGCCTTCGTCCTCGGTGAGGACATAACAGGGCCGGGCATCGAATGGGGCGACATCATCGACGCCGCGGCGGGCGTAGTGCCGTGCCTTGAGATCATCGATAGCCGTATCACCGAGTGGAAGATTCGACTCGCCGACACCGTCGCCGACAATGGATCGAGTTCCCTGTTCGTTGTCGGGTCAACGATGGTTTCTGCCTCTGAAACCGACCTTGGATCCGAGGCCGTGTCCTTCGAACGATCAGGAGAAGTTGTGGGTAGTGGAACCGGAGCTGACGTCTTCGGCCATCCTGCGAAAGCAGCTGCATGGCTTGTCAACGCGCTGGGTGGGTTCGGCATCACCGTGGAGAAAGGCGCTTTGGTGCTTTCTGGATCCATCACCACCGCGGTGGCCGCCAGACCAGGCGACCGGTTCAGGGCAACTTTCTCCTCGATAGGTACTGTTGAGTGTCGGTTCTCAGATCGACCTGATTCCAAGGAGTTGACGTAGATATGCCAATGACACATGAGGCGATGGAGCAAGCAATCCGGGGCTACTTTGATGCGTGCAACAGGGGAGACGCCGACGCGATAGCCGCGTTCTTCACGGATGACGCCGTCCACTATTTTCCACCAGGCATGTACGAGGGCCCGTTCAGAACCGCCACAACAATCGGGGATCGATGGCGGCAGGCAGTCGAGGGTCTGGGGTCGATGTGGACCATCGACCAACTGATCACCGACGCCGAAACCGGTCGTGCGGTCATTGAGTGGACGCACTTCAAGACAGCAAAAGGGACCGTGCTCCGCGGTGATGAGTGGTACATCTTCGATCCTGACTCCGGTTTGATCGCGGAGATTCGGGCCTACTACGCGTCCCCACAGGCCGAGAACCTCCAGACACTCGAGCTCGAAGGGTTCGACTACGCGGGGAGGGGATACACAACCGATCCTCCGTTTACCCGCGAAATCGCCGAATGACGCATCCGCTAGGGCTTGTGGACCAGTCCTCGTGGTTTGCCGGTGGTGGCGGGACGCACAGCCACAGAGCCTCGTCGTGGGATCGGACCGGGGCAAACCGAGACTTCATCAATCTCGACGCTGGCGACACCGCGGTTCTGCTCGAGGCGGACGGACCTGGGTGTGTCACGCACACATACCTCGCGATGGTCCTTCCCGACATCGCCGACTACAGAAACGCAATTCTGAGGTGCTATTGGGACGGGTCTGATCGACCGTCGGTGGAGGTTCCGCTGGGCGACTTCTTCGGAGTGACAAACGGGCGCGTGCGCGAGTATCAGAGTCAGATGACCGCTGTCAATGGCGGCCTTGGTGCCTCGCATGGTCTCAATGCGTACTTTCCCATGCCTTTCTCGTCCGGTGGGCGGATCACGCTCGAAAACCGTGGTAGCGAAAGACTCGGTGGGGCTCTTGGCAACCTTTGGTACCACATCGACTACGAGTTGTACGACAATCCGATCCCTGAGGACACACATCGGTTCCATGCGTCGTATGCCCAGGAGGTTCCGACCACTGTCGTGGGTGCAGAACCGAATGTCACGCTTCATGACGCCGAAAACGGCGACGGAACCGAGAACTATGTCGCCCTCCAAACCACGGGGGCCGGTCGGATGGTCGGTCTTGTTCTTGGAATCGAGAATCTCCAAGGCACGAGCTGGTACGGCGAAGGTGATGACATGGTCTTCATCGACGGCGAGTCTTGGCCACCAGCAATCCACGGGACCGGGACCGAGGAGATTTTTGGTGGCGGAGCCTGCCCGAGTTGGGAATATGCCGGACCATATACAGGGTTCCACCTGGTCGAGTCTCCAGAGTATGAAGGCCTCATCGGGATGTACCGGTGGTATGTCCACGACCCGATTCACTTTGCGTCATCACTCAAATGGACAATCGAGCACGGCCATGCGAACAACTTTGCGAACAACTACTCATCGGTTGCGTATTGGTATCAGACGCCACGGGGGGTGCTGCCACCGCTTCCCGCCCCCTCCGAGATGCTCCCGCCACTCGGGGACGGCTACGAGGAGGCGAAGACGTATCTCTTCGCGACAACCGAACGGCTTCGTCGGGCCGTTGGAGAGGGCGGCCAGCTCATCGACTTTCTTCGAGCTTGTCGGGCCGGAGAACCGTTCTACCGCGGTGACTGGGCGGCCACCATCGAGGCGCTCGATCGCTACCGGTCGGAGACGAGGTTGGGGTAGTGGCTTCGGCGATTCCGGTCCTTGTTGGCGGCGTCTGGCGTGAATCGTCAGGTTCAGCTACGTTCGAGTCCGTCAACCCTGCCACTGGCGAGGCGCTCGTTGCTTATCCGATCTCAGAATGGGATGAGATCGACGCGGCGCTCAGCGCAGGCCACTCGGCGTACGAGGAACTTCGCGACATTGATCCAAAGTCCGTCGCGTCGATGCTCGCGGGATTCGCCGACCGGATCGAGCGCAACACTGCGGAACTGGCCGCCGTCGCCGCGAAAGAGACCGGGTTGCCCGCAGCGCCCCGCCTGTCGGATGTCGAGATTCCACGAACGGTGAATCAGCTGCGCATGGCTGGCGCAGCGGCGCAAGCCCGCGACTGGGTGGAACCGATTCTTTCGCCCGGAGCACGTCTCGCGTCGTGGTTGGCACCAACCCCCGGGGTTGTTCCTGTGTTCGGCCCGAACAACTTCCCCTTTGCATTCAACGGAGTCGGCGGTGGCGACTTTGCGGCTGCCATCGCTACGGGACATCCCGTCCTCGCCAAGGCGAATCCCGGTCACCCCGAGACCACGAGGTTGCTCGCATCAGAGGCCTTGCAAGCCGCTGATGCCGCTGGTCTCCCAGAAGCGACCATCCAAATGGTGTACCGCACCTCCCACGATGACGGTGCACGCATCGTTGCCGATCCGCGCGTCGCCGCCACAGCGTACACGGGGTCGAGGTCCGCGGGCCTTGCTCTCAAGCGGAGTGCGGACGCTTCCGGGAAGCCGATCTACCTCGAGATGTCGAGCGTGAACCCCGTCGTCGTGTTACCGGGAGTTCTGTCCGAAACGCCGGATGTCGTGGCTTCGACCCTCGTGGCGAGCGTGCTGTTGGGGGCAGGGCAATTCTGTACAAGTCCAGGAATCGTCTTTGTCACGGAGTCCGCCGGTTTCGACCAGTTCATGGAGACCCTTGCAGCCGGTTTCCGACATGCACCGGTTGCCACCCTGTTGACTGAAGGCGTGGCAACCGGCTTGTCGGCAGCCCGCGCCCAGTGGGTATCCGCGGGTGCGAAAGTGGTCGCGAGCGGACAAATCGCAGACGCCGACGGTCCGACGTTCTCGTACCCTGCAACCCTGCTTTGGACGTCGGCCGCGGACTTCTTGTTGCGATCCGAGGAGCTACAGACGGAGGCATTCGGTTCGATGATGCTGGTAGTGAGGGCCCCAAGTGTCGCCGAGTTGGTCCGGTGCGTCGACCGCCTCGAAGGCAACCTGACTGGGACGGTATTCGTCTCGGTCTCGGGGTCTGACGACGGGATATATCCCGAGGTGGCAGGGCGGCTTCGGGAGAAGGTCGGGCGACTGGTCAATAACAAGGCCCCGACCGGCGTTGCTGTTGACCAAGCGATGAACCATGGCGGACCGTATCCGTCGACGGGGCACGCAGGATTCACCGCGGTTGGGGTCCCGACGAGTTTTCGTCGTTTCGCAAACCTGCAGAGTTTTGACAACGTGGCCGACAGTCGTCTCCCCCCGGAATTGCAGGCGGCAAACCCGTTGGGCTTGATGCGAAGGGTCGACGATGAGTGGACTCGTAGTTCGATCGAGTGGGCGCGTCCGAGCGAGCCCGACTGACAGGAGGGGTGAGACCCATGCAAGGATTTGAGCACTTAACCGGTCCGGTGTCCGGTGTGTCGAGGCGTGCGTCCTCTTGGGACAGGACCGGAGCCAACGCAGATTGGATCGAGGTTGACCCGGGGGAGACTGTGACCCTCATGGAGCACCAGGGTCCCGGAGCAATCACGCATCTGTATGCAGCCATGATGTATCCCGAACTGGCAGACTATCGGGACGCGATCATCAGATGCTATTGGGACGGTGCTGATGTGCCTTCGGTGGAAGTACCCCTCGGAGACTTCTTCACGGTCGTACACGGCCGCGTACGAGAAATCAAGAGCGCCATGGTCACCATCAATCCCGGGTTTGGCGTTTCTCATGGAATGAGTGCGTACTTTCGCATGCCGTTCGCACAGGGAGCGGTGATCACGCTCGAGAATCGCGGTCCGTCGCGCCTTGGTGGGCGCATCGGGAATCTGTGGTACCACGTGGACTACGACGTTCTCGACGAGGCTGCTCACGCCGAACCCATGCGATTCCACGCCCAATACCGTCAGGAACGCCCTGCGATTCCGGTTGGTCCTGAGCCCGGGAAGCAGCTGCATGGAGCGTCCAATCTCACCGGGGAAGAGAACTACGTCGTCGTGGATACCCAAGGCGAGGGTCGAATGGTCGGACTGGTCCTGGAGGTCGACAATCACGTTGGCGGATGGTGGGGTGAGGGCGACGATATGGTGTTCGTCGACGGCCATTCATGGCCACCCGCGATCCATGGAACAGGCACGGAGGAAATCTTCTCAGGCGGTGCCTCGCCGGGATGGGAGTATGCAGGTCCATACACGGGGACCCATCTCATCGAATCGCCCGACTACGCAGGGTTGACGGGAATGTATCGGTGGTACCTCCATGACCCAATCAGTTTCCACAACTCTCTTCTGTGGACCATCGAGCACGGGCACGCCAACAATTTCGCGAACGACTACTCATCGGTTGGGTATTGGTATCAGACGCCAGCCGTGTCGGTCGTGGGGACGCTTCCTGCCCGGCAGGACATGTTGCCTCGTCTCGGAGAGGATCACGACACAGCCCGCGCCCTCCTTGAAGATACGGTCGTGCAGGCCCGCGAGTTGGGTGGCGAGGCATATGTCACGGCCGCGCGATCAGTCGCACCATTCTATGAGGGTAGGTTTGCCGAAGCGATCGACTCCATGAATGCCGTCAGGGCCGAGCTCGGTCTGGAGTCCGACTAGAGCGGCGTGGGTGCCTGTGGGTCGATGAGATTCTCGGTGGCAAGCTCGGCCCACAGATCCGAAGGAATGTCGACCGACATCAACGCGGCATTGGTGCGGATTTCGTCGGGGGATCGGGCACCTGTGATTACCGTTGCCACAGCTGGGTGTGCGAGAGGGAACTGCACCGCTGCCGCGATGGGGTCGACTCCGTGGCGATGGCACACTTCGCGAATCCTGACAGCCTTCGAGACCACGGCGTCAGGGGCAGCCTCATAGTTGTACTTGGCATCTCCGTCGGGGTCGACCATCACGCCACTGTTGAAGACGCCGCCGGCAATGATCGAGAACTGTCGCTCAATCGCCAACGGGAGCAGCTCGACGAGAGCTGTTTGTTCGAGGAGCGTGTATCGACCAGCCAGTAGCACGCAGTCGAATTCTGCTCGCGAGGCGAGGTATACAAGGGGTTCGACCCAATTCATTCCGGCACCGATCGCCCCGACGATCCCTTCACTCCGCATGTCATGGAGTGCCCTGTACGTGCCATCAAGCGCTTCGTCGAGTGCGTCGTCGGGGTCGTGGATCAGCGCGACATCGACGCGATCGAGACCGAGCCGCTCAAGGCTCTCTTCAAGGGATCGGCGGGCTCCGTCGTACGAAAAGTCGAATTCGGCGGTGTGCGAATGGTCTCCTTCGAAGAGTCCGGGGTCCGACTCCGTCTCGACCAGCAATCGCCCCATCTTCGTCGATAACGTGTATCCAGTGCGTGGGTGTGCTGCGAGAACCGAGCCGAGCCACCGTTCTGATTGGCCATATCCATAGAACGGAGCGGTGTCGAAGTAGCGCAATCCGAGGTCCCATGCCGCCTGCACCGTAGCAAGTCCGGTCTCCTCGTCGATTGCTGCCGGCCATCCCCCGAGTGGGGCGGTACCCAACCCGAGCCTTGTAACCGGGACCGTGCTTGCCCCGAGGGTGGTTCTTTCGGTCGGATCCATTGGCGGCCTCCTGTCAGACGATTGCGATTGGTCGAAGAGCGAATCCAGCAGTGGCTCCTCGGACGGGAGGAACAAGTGCGATATAGGTGAATTCGTAGCGCCCATCCCGCGCAAGGTCCTCGAGATTGTGGAGTTCTCCCATGTGGACGCCTTGATCGACCAACAAGTACTCGTGGACGGGCGAGGGTGATGGTGCTCCGTCGATCGGAGGGATTACCTCGAGCGTCGACGTGTCACCGCCGATCAACATGGCGCCACACTCTTCGACGAGCCATCGCGCAGCGCCAAGAGTTATCCCTGCAGAATCGGGACCAGCAATTGCCGCATGGTCGTGCCCGGCAACACCCCAGTGACGCATCGCCCCGGATCTCACCATGACGACTGACCCGGGTGCTATTTCGATTCCCTGGTGGTCCAGAACTGCCCGGAGCTCGTCGGCCGTGATGGCATAGGACGGTTGAAGTTCGTCGATCCCCAGATATCTGGGTATGTCGAGCAGAACTCCGCGAGCGATGATTGGTGGGATCGACGCGGCGCTCGCCTTCGTTGCACCGAAGTCCGACGACCACTCGGCTGCGGTGAACCCGTTGTACCAGTGATTGTCCGCACCCTTGGTAGCGTGGCACAAACCGTCCAGCTGGGTACCTGCGTGATCGGACAACGTGATCATGGAAGTGAAGAAGCTCATCCCTTCGTCCGGCTCCCCGAAGTCCCCACTTCGTTTGATACCTTCTGCGGTCCGGAACGTCAGCACCTCGGTACCGACGTGACCAGGCCATAGAAACGACCCGCGATCAAGGGCGACGCCGAGGTCATACACAGCGCCATGCTTCGGAGCACTGAGAGCCGCCAGAGTGGTTTCGGCAGTCATCGCGTTCAGGGCACCGATTTCATCTTCATCACCCCAAATCCAACCCCAGCCTTCTCCGCGTTGCCATCCCGGTTTACCCATGGTCTCCTCCACTTGCGAACTCCGCTTGGATCTGATCCGCACTCGCGATCAGTGTAGGCTGATGATTCCTCATGACGGAAAGGTGTTTCCCAAGATGAACGATAGGGTGGTGGTCAGATGACAGGCCTCGATTCGCTTCCTCGACTGCTCAACGTCGAATCGCGCTCGATCAGCGCCGAGAATCCGAGCGGCGAGCGCGGTGGCGGTGGCAAAGCTACCGAAGGAACCGGCGCCATCGCGTCGCGGGATCTCGGGCGGGGATGGAAGGTGTCGCCGAGCATCGTCATCCCACCAGGCGACACCGCCGTTCTGGCGGACATCAACGGCTGCGGGATGATCCGTCACATCTGGATCACATCCGCCGCTGATCGATGGCGCGATTTCATCCTTCGAATGTCATGGGATGGGAGTCCGGAGCCGGCCGTCGAAGTACCCCTGGGTGACTTCTTCTGCAACGGTTGGAAGTCCTTCAGTCAGGTCGACTCGGTTCCGATTGCTGCGAATCCCAACGGTGGCTTCAACTCGTACTGGCCCATGCCATTTCGGTCTGGTGCTGTCATCACGATCGAGAATCGGGCTGAGGTCGAAGGCAAGTGTTACTTCCAGATCGACTACACACTCGGGGATGAGCAGGAGGATTCGTTCGGATACTTTCATGCCCAGTGGCGGCGGAGCAATCCTCTTCCATACATGGCGACACATGAGCTCCTCGAGCTTCCCGCGGGCTCGGGTCACGGTCACTATGTGGGGACGTACATTGCCTGGGGTGTCAACAATTCCGGGTGGTGGGGGGAGGGCGAAGTCAAGATGTATCTCGACGGTGACGATGAGTTTCCCACGATCTGCGGCACCGGCACAGAAGACTACTTCGGCGGAGCTTGGAACTTTGATCTCCCCGGCAAAGGCTACACACCGTTCACGACGCCGTATCTCGGACTCAATCAAGTCACTCCGACGGACGGCCTGTATGCGAGTCAACAGCGGTTCGGCATGTACAGATGGCACATTCCCGACCCGGTCGTGTTCCGCGACTCACTTCGCGTCGACATCCAGGCGCTCGGGTGGAGATCGGGCCATCGATACCTGCCGCTGCAGGATGACATTGCTTCAACCGTCTTCTTCTACCTCGATTCAGCATCGGCAAGACGTCCGGAGCTTGCATCGTCCGACCATCTGGAGGTGATCTGACATGGCCACGATCGTTGGTGTGAGGACGGTGCCGTACAACTACACCATGACTCGCAGGATTGGTGATGTTCATCTCCCCGACGGCACGGATTCGGGCTCAGACATGGCCGTATTTGTCGATACCGACGAAGGAATCTCGGGTGTGGCAATCGGGTACGGTCAAGGCTCAAGCGACGTCCAACGGTTCGCAAAACTCGTGATCGGCGAAGACCCGCGAGCGACTCGGGCACTGTGGGAACGGATGGTGGCGCTCAGCTTCAAGATGGGACTCGCCGGGGGTACGAAGATTGCAGTCTCAGCGATTGACGCTGCCTTGTGGGATCTCAAGGCGAAGCTGAATGGTGTGCCACTGTGGAAGGAGGTCGGCGCCGTTGAAGGATCCGCGGCAGGGTATGCAAGCGGTCTCGACACGCCATTGTCCGATTCAGAGCTTGACTCGTTCTACCGGAGGATGGCAGCCAGGGGATTCAATGCAGGGAAACTGAAGGTAGGCGCTGATCAGGACGCAGACCTTCGTCGGTTGGGCATCATGAAGGAAGCCCTTGCTTCGAGTGGTAAGCACCCGGTTTTGATGGTCGATTCCAACGAGTACTGGACCCCCAAGCAGTCGATCGCACGAATTCGTGAGATGGAACGGGAGTTCGACCTTCTCTGGGCAGAAGAGCCAGCAGGCAGGCGGGATGTGGTAGGACTTCGCACCGTTTCTCGAGCAATAACCGCCGCAGTGGCAACCGGAGAGAACCTCGACAGCAGCGCGGATTTCGCAGCCCTGATACGTGCCGAAGCAGTCGACGTCATCCAAATCGGGGCCTTGACATCGGGGATCACGGGAGCACTGCAGGTGGCCGATATGGCATACGCCAACGGCATTCCGGTCGCCATGATGAATTGTCCCGGGCGCCACATGGCCCATGTCGCCGCCGCGCTCCCTCATCATCTCATGATGGAGATTTTGGACTGCGGACGTGACCAAGCCTTCTCGCACGAAGCTGAGCTCGTGGACGGTCGTGTGCAATTGGGGAATGCACCGGGATCCGGGATCGTGATTCGTGCCGAAGTCCTTGAGGGAACCGATGTCGTCGAACCGTCCCCTTCGTCGCTGAGGGCGATCTATCGCAAGTCGCCCGGTTCGTGGATCAACGAATCACGGTCGCCCGGACGCGAGTGACTATTTCAGCGGGACAGGTGTGAACTCCACCAGTATCACAGCCCGCGGTGGCAACGAAACGGTCACGGCTTCGCCGGGGGCAAATGACCCGAGCTGCGTGCTACCTCTCGTGCCCACAGCGACAGCGTCGGAGTATGCGACAATGCTCGGAACGAACGCAATCTCCTGGTTGGTCGCCGATAGCAGATTGACGAACAGGTGGCCCGTTTGGCCAGAATCGCAAGTCCATGCGACTTGGACGATGGAACCAGTGCGCAGCGTGCCGTCCTCAAGCCGAAGCCGGTGGACGGAATTGAAGTGACTCCAGTCAAGCGCGATGTCAGGAATGTCACTGAGAATCCTGCCTGACGGAATCATGCGGCCGTATGCCAGATACTTTGTGGCGAAGTCGGTTCGTGCTGCCGCAAGCTCACGGATGAACGCAATCTTTGCTGGATCCACCACGGGCGGGTCCAACTCCTCGTATATCTGATTGGTGTAGACAAGCTGATACGACGAGCCACTCATGCCAGGAAACAGTTCGAGGGGTGAGAACTCGTAGTTCAGCTGGAGCAAACCACCCTCGAGCGATACGCGAGCACCGATCTCGTAGAAGATGTCGCCGAATTCGGGGGACAGCTTTGCCCATCCGTCGAGCATGACGGGGCCGTATTCGTGGTAGACATACGAGAACATGGGAATCTTTCGTGCCCGCCCGGTCTTCTGCCATTCGACGAATTCCTCGCCCTCCATCGTCGCCTGTACGCCAGCCCCCGCCCGGCATTGAGCGAAGTCGATCTCACCGATCAGATTCTCGATGATTACCTCGGTACCGATCGGTAGGTATGCACCGTGCGTCGCGCTTTTTTGGGCCGTTGCCCGTGACGTCGCAAGGACATCTGCGTAGGCATCAATCATGTATCGACCGAATCCTGTGGGGTGGTCATGCTTGTCGTTCATGCAGATTGTCGGCGTCGCACAACTGGCACTGACGTCGTAGTAGATGCCATCCACCCCCTCCCGTGCGAGCTCCGTATCGACATCGGCATGCCATTGACGCCAGTAGTCGGTCGTTGGGCACATGAACGCTGTGGTGAAGGGCGTGATCGGGACGTGGCAACCGTAGGCCTCAGTGTCGTGTCCGTACCCGATGAAGTCGCGCCACAGGAACGGCACGAGATAGTCGCCGTTGCGCTTGAACGCCTCTCGATTCTGCTCGTCCCACACGACCGGAAGCCGCAACGGCTTGACGTTGAACGAGTCCCAAAGGTTCATCCGGAATCTGACAAGGACATCTCGCAGTTCGTCTATGTTCTCTTCCGTGGCTGGGACACCGAGCACAGCCCCGAGTTCCTGAAGTGATGGCGTTGTGTTGTGCGGTGCCAACAGGTCCGCGAGCGCTCTCCATCGCTGTGGAGCGATATGAATCGCACCTCCTTCCCAATCGTGCCCGACGATATGCAGCACTGGTCCCCCCGTGATTTCGTGGAAGGCGTCGAACCATTTGCTGATGTCAAAGGTGGCAGGTAGCCCGAAGGTATTGAATCCGACCTCTTCAACGAGCCACCGGCTCGCATCGCCGCCGTCGATGCGCTGTTTCAACGTGCCACGTCTTACCCAGTCGGGATGGCCATTTCCGCTGCCGGTGGCCCAGTCGCGGTACCGGTCGGCCGCCTCGAACCAAGCCCCGTCCGTGGTCACACCGACAAGCGTCGGATACGAGATTTCCAAGTCTGAGCCTGTTGTCCAGTCCCAGGCGTAGTGCACGACGCTGGTGGTGAGTCCGTCGGTGCCGTCTGTCGAGTAGAAGTGGAACATCTTCTCGGTGGCGTGTGGGTCGTGGGTGGCAAAGTAGAAGCCCCCGATGTTCTCCTTGTAGAAGGTCCAGAACTGAGTGGGAGCCCCCTCGAAGCCGCTCGGGTACCCCCGGACCCGAAACAGACCGCCGTGGCCGTTGCCTTCGTCGGGATGTCCACTCGGATCCGTGGTGGCAATGATCCGTCGCGCTCTCCACCCTTCCAGAATCTCTGGATCCTTGAACAACGTGTGCGGGTCATCGAATTGGAATCCGCCGTCCACACTGTGGGCCAGACGATTGTCCGTGGACGATTCTCCCAGTGGGCGGATTCCATCGATGATCGGATACTCGATAGCCAGGACGGAGGCATCGGTACCGTTGATGATGCGACTGGTGAACTCTGCGTCGGTCGCACCGTCACGGAGCTCGATACGTGCCTCGACCGTTATGCCGTCTGAACGCGTCCATTGGAGCGTGACGGCGGTTCCTTCATGAAACTCGCTGTCGAGCGATGCTTCGAAGTCGCCGAACTGATCCGACCAGCTTCCGCCGATGGTGTCCTTGAGAAAGTGAAGGAACATCTCGGTCTTGCCGGTGACCTGTCCGCGGAATGTTCCGCGGCGGTCGAAGACCCTCGGATCGATCTTCGCGAGCTGAATGCGGAAAGGTACTCGAGACCGCCATTCCGGATTGACCATTTCGAGGTTTGCATCAAGATTGACCATGGATCGGATGGTCCCATCGGTGCCATCCACCTCTATGTGGAGGTGTTCGTTCTCTACGACGATTGCACCTCGGTTCCCGACGGCCTCGTGACGAATGGTCGCGCGTCGTCTTGTGTCGACGGTGCCTGTGCGCACTCCCGAATGTTCTGTCATAAGGCATGCCTTTTCGAAGTGCGCAAAGGCTACTCGAATCGGAGCCACTTGGCACTCGGTTCGACCCGTCCCGGCGTGGTTGGCAGGCAGCAGGCACACTACGTCCTGCCCACTGCCTGCCGGTAGTCACCTCTAACCCGGGAAGGCTGCGTCGTACATGGCCTGGAGCTCGGGGGTTGCCTCGCCGCTCA
>CAZDIQ010000003.1:0-14400 GCA_964505525.1 uncultured Acidimicrobiaceae bacterium
TCTTGAGCGGATACTCAATATTGTATGCCATGTCGCGTTCTGTGGGCTGGGGACCTACATTTATGTACCCGCAGAACCCAGGGTACGCGGATACACAGGTCTGTCAGGGGTTGGGGCGGTCGGGGTTGTGCCAGACGATCAGGGCGGACCAGCCGTCGGTGGATTCGTCGGGGAGGTAGTTCTCGAGGGCGCCGAGGAGTTCGAAGCCCTGTTCCATCTGGAACGTCAGTGTGGGGTCGTAGATCTCTCCGGTGCGGACCGAGGCGATGTACTCATCCGCGGTCATCTCGTGTTTGTGGTGGGAGAAACCGTGCAGGTGCCCACCGGCGATGATGCCGTTCTTGCCGAGCCTGGCGACGAGGTCCTTGCGAAGGTCGTACATGGTTGCCCCGATGCCCCTGCGGCGATACTCCGGATCCACTGCGAGGTCGGTGCCGTAGTACCAGCGACCGGCAGGGTCATGGTTCCCGCATTGGTGTTCACCGGTGATATCGGCGATCGTGTGCTGATAGTTGGTGAAGTCGAAGTCGAGGAGGATGCCTGCACCCTGACCGACGACCCGGTCACCGTCGAGACACACGAAGAACCCTTCGGGGAAGGTCTCCGAATACGCCTCGATGTCCTCTTTCGACAACAGATCCCTCGGATCGGCCGTCGGGAAGGATCGAAGCTCGAGGTCGGCGCATGCAGCGGCAAACTCCCGCCGGAGGTTCTCGTATCGCAGCTGCCCCACCGCCACCGTGGTCGGATGGTCGGTCACGACAGCTTGAAGTGTTCGAATTCGTTGTCCGAGGGCTGGCCCCAGCACGCCCACAGGTCACCGGTACCGGGCCGCATGATCACGGCGCCCGAACTCTCGTACTCGAACGGCGGTTCCGGTCGCCTGCAGATCGAGTTCTCATCCGACAACATCGCCATCATCTGTTCCGTCGTGTACGGCCCATCGGTCCCGAGCCAAGCCGTCGCATCGGCGAGCCGCTGCTGTGAATTGGCATTGAGCGCAGCCGGCCGCTCGGCCTCGACTGACTGCGTATCGGGGTACAGACAATGGTTCGTGTGGACAAGGGGAGTCCTGCCGAGTTCCTCGACGATCGTCGTCGTGGTGGTGGCCTCGATGGATGCGCCGTTGCCGCTCGAGTCGAAGAGCAGGAAGTTGTGACCACCGGCGAGTTCGGCTTCGGTGATGCACGCCAGTGCGTCGGCAAACGTGGTCTGTCTCAGGGCCTTTCTCACGACGAACGGCCACGTGACACCGATCCCGCCGTCGGTGACCGTCAGGTTGTTGATCCCGATGGCAATCCCGGCCTCGTTCATCCCGATCTGCCCGAGGGTGCCGTGGGTCGTGAAGGCGAGGGCGCGCGGCGCCCCGTCGGGAGTCACGTCCGACATGAAGACGTGCGGCGTGGCCGATGCATTCATGTCCCATGTCTGGGCGAGAAAGCCCGAACCCTGCGACGTGTCATCGGGTGTGATCACGGCCGTGCACGTGTCCTCGATCGCCCTACCGTGGGCAATCGCCCTGACCGCATCGATGAAGTCGGTGAATCCGCCGACGATCACGGCTTGCGCGTGGCTGATCCCCGCAGCATCGGCCATCGCCGACATCTCCCGGTACAACTCATCGTCGTACCCACGATGGGCATCGAGCATGTCGTGCGCGATCGCCGTCACATCGTTGTCCGTGAGGTCGGTCCCGACGCGGGAAAGCTCCACCCTGGTCGCCAGATAGGCACGGATCTGTGCACCGAACGCCTCACCATGGGTCCGTCCGATGGTCTCGGGCGATCCTTGCGCGACGAGTACGGTCATCGGTTTCATGTGGTGAGCCCTCCGAAGTAGCGGGTCTTCGGCTCAAGATACTCGAGGACTCCCTCGGTGCCGGACTCGCGCCCGAGACCGGACTGCTTGACACCGCCGAACGGTGCCTCCGCCGAGACGGGGTACCAATCGTTGACCCCGATCATCCCGTATTCGAGTGCATCGGAGATGTGCATGGCGGTTGCGAGGTCGGACGTCCAGACGAACCCTGTCAGACCCTGCTCCACGCTGTTTGCGGTCGCTATCGCATCGTCCACATCCTCGAACGACGTAACAGGAAGCACGGGACCGAAGATCTCCTCGGTCATCGCCGGGGTGTGTGCGAGGTGCCCGCTGAGCACCGTGGGCTCGAAGAAGTACCCGGAACGATCAAGGCGGTGACCCCCTGCGTCCACACGAGCACCCCCGTCGATGGTCGCACCGACGATCGCCTCGACCCGGTCGCGCTGTGCGGCGTTGACCATCGGACCGACGTCTGTCCCGGGATGGCTCGGATCCCCGACCACAAGTGCCTTCGCTCGCGACGCAACCGCAGCGGTGAAGTCATCGGAGATGGATTCGTGGACGATGAAGCGTTGCGGGGAGATGCAGACCTGTCCGCCGTTGCGGAATTTCGCCCCAACGGCGCCTGCGGCGACGGCATCGATATCCGGTGCATCGGGCATGACGATCACCGGTGCATTGCCACCCAGCTCGAGCGACAGTTGTGTCACGGTCCGCGACGCCCCATCCATCAGCAGCTTGCCGACACGACTCGACCCGGTGAACTGGATCTTTCGCAGGCGCGGGTCGTCAAGCATCTCCTGGGCAATGCCGTTGGCGTCACCGTTGACGACGTTGATGACACCTGGGGGTACGCCAGCATCCACGAGCGCCTGGCCGTAGGCCAGCGCGGATCTCGGCGTGTACTCGCTTGGTCGCACGACGACCGTGCAGCCTGCCGCCAGCGCCGAAGAAACGGCACGGTTCACGTTGTAGATGGGAAAGTTCCAGGCCGCTATCACACCGACGACGCCAATCGGCGAGTACGTGACTTCGATCCGTCGGTTCGCCCTTCGTGACGGGATGATCCTCCCGCCGACCCGCTTTGCCTCCTCGGCTGCGAACCGGAGATAGTCGGGCGCTGACAACCATTCCCCTTTGGCCTCGGCAAGCGGCTTCCCCGACTCCTCGCACGTCAGGCGTGCGTATTCGTCGGCTCGTTCGGTGATGAGATCGCCAGCGCGGTGGAGAAGTTCCGCACGCTGATACGGTCCGAGGTCCCGCCATGGTTCGAAAGCGGCGCTTGCCGCGTCGATGGCCAACGTGGCGTCGATGGCACCGCCGAACGCCATCTCGGTGATCACGGTCTCGGAAGTGGGGTTGATCAGGGCCCGGGTCGTACCTGCCGAGGCCGGGGTCCAAGCGCCGTTGATCAACATTTCGTTGGAATTCACATTTCCTCGTTTTCGGCTCCGGGTCACCCCGTCGGGAGCGTATCAGTTGCACGGACGGTTGTCACACGCCATACTGCCGAAAATATGCCATCTGACGACAGATTCGATAGGACAACGGTCATATCGGTAACGGAAACGCATGCGGAGCCTGCAAACACGCGATCCTGGTCAAGTAGGGTGGCGACCGGAAGGTTGGGAGGAGCGGTCGATGTGTTCGTGTGAGACCGCTTCGTGACACGGATTGGGTGCCGATGAACGCGTCTGTCGAACTGACGGGAGTTTCGAAGCAATTTGGCGACGACATCGTCGCCGTCGACGATCTCACCCTGGCGATCTCCGAAGGGGAATTCTTCTCGCTCCTGGGACCATCGGGCTGTGGCAAGACGACCACTCTGCGTATGATTGCCGGCTTCGAGTATCCGACGATCGGTTCACTCAAGATCCACGGTGTCGAGATGGGTCTGCTTCCGCCGAACAAGCGACCCGTGAACACCGTGTTCCAGTCCTATGCCCTCTTCCCGCACATGTCGATCGCGGAGAATGTCGGATTCGGGTTGCTCATGCAGAAGGTCGACAAGGCCGAGATCGCCGAGAAGGTGAAGCGGGGACTCGACATGGTCCAACTGGGCCACCGCGCCGATGCCCGACCGACCCAGCTCTCGGGTGGTCAGCGCCAGCGGGTGGCGCTTGCCCGGGCACTGGTCAATGAACCCCAGGTCCTGTTGCTCGACGAACCGCTCGGAGCGCTCGATCTCAAGTTGCGCCAAAACATGCAGATCGAACTGAAGGAACTCCAGGACCGTGTCGGCATCACCTTCATCTATGTGACGCACGACCAGCAGGAGGCGCTCACCATGAGCGATCGGATCGGCGTCATGAGTGATGGCAGACTGCTCCAGGTCGACAATCCCCAGGACCTCTACGAGCAACCGAGATCACGATTTGTGGCGGATTTCATCGGTGAGATCAACCTGATCGACGCGACAGTGGTCGATTCTTCGACCGTCGAGCTCGGTGGCGGGGCTCACGTCCATACCGAGACGGGCAGACCGGCCGGTACTGCCGTCACCATGGCCATCCGCCCGGAACGCTTCGGACTCCACGAGGTGGACGAGGTACTGACCGACGACCGCAACAGTGTCGAAGGGACGGTGTCGAAACGGATCTACCACGGAGAATTCTATTTCTACGTCGTCGATTCCCCTGCGGGGGCGATCGAAGTCAAGGAGGAGAACCGTCCGAGTATCAAGCAGTTCCACGAGGGTGATCGTGTGATTGCGTCGTGGAACAGGGCGGCGACGACGATCGTGGAGGATTAGCGTGTCGAGCGATCTTCGAGAAGACCCACCAGCACTTGAACATGCCGAGTTCGAGCGCGACGCGAAGAAGGCCGATGCCAGACGCGGTCTGCTCATTGCATCGCCCGCGATGGTCTTTCTCATCATCTTTTTCGCGGTACCGCTTGTCATCGTGTTCGTCTATTCGTTCGCCACACGGAGTTCGACGGGCCTCACCCTCCTCGAGGGTTGGAACCTCGACAGCTACCGAAGGCTGTGGGACCCGCTCGTCGGGGAGATCGCCTTCCGATCGCTCGTCCTGGCTGTCGCAACGACGGCGATCTGTCTGCTCGCCTCATACCCGCTCGCCTACTACATGGCCACGCGGGTATCGAGGACCCGGTATCTCCTGCTGATCCTCGTCATGATCCCGTTCTGGTCGAATTTCCTCGTGCGTACGTACGCATGGCGGGTGATCCTCGGCAGTGACGGACCCCTGTCGCAGTTGTCCCAGGCCCTCGGTGGCGAGCCGATCCGTGTCTTGTTCACCAACACAGCGGTCCTGATCGGACTTGTGTACGGGTTCCTCCCGTTCATGGTGCTCCCGCTGTTCGCCGCCCTCGAGCGGATGGACTGGAGTCTCGTCGAAGCCGGGCGCGACCTGTATGCCACAGGGTGGACCGCGTTCCGGCGGATCACGTTCCCACTGTCGATGCCGGGCGTGATCGCCGGTTCCATCCTCGTGTTCATCCCGACGTTGGGCGCGTACGTCACACCGGCGATCCTCGGAGGCGCAAGAACGACGTTGCTCGGTGACTACATCGTGAGTCAGTTCCTCGCGGCGAGAAACCAACCGTTCGGATCAGCACTGTCCTTTGCGGTGCTCGCCGTCATGCTCGGCGCAACGATCATCTACTTCCGGTCGGGAGCGAAGAACCTATGAGTCTCGGCGTACGTCCGAAGAGCCCGACCGAGCGGCTCCTGGCGGTCAATGCGTGGCTCGTGTTCGCATTCCTCTACGCACCGATCGTCGTGCTCATCGTGTTTTCGTTCAACGAGAACTCGACCGTCGGCATCTGGACGAATTTCTCCTTCCGTTGGTACTCGGAGATGTTCGGCAACGCGGCGGTGATGAGCGCGCTCAAGAACTCGATCATCGTTGCGCTGATCTCCACGGTCGTGTCGACCGTTCTCGGAACCGCGACTGCGGTCGCACTCGAGAGGTTCCGCTTCCGCGGGCACAAGCTCTTCGACGGGCTCGTGTACATGCCCGTGATCATCCCCGATGTCACGATGGCCGTGATGATGTTGCTGTTCTTCGCAGCGGCGTTCAGGACGATCCCGAGCATCGGAGGCATCGACCTGCATCTCGGCCTCGGGACGATCTCGCTCAGCCACATCGCGTTCAGCATCTCGTTCGTTGCGATCGTCGTGCGTGCCCGTCTCGGCCAACTCGATCCGTCCCTCGAGGAAGCAGCGGCAGACCTCTATGCATCGCGTCCGATGGCCTTCCGCAAGGTCACGCTGCCCCTGATTGCACCGGCCGTTGCAGGTGGTGCCCTCCTTGCCCTGACCCTGTCGCTCGACGATGTCGTGGTCACGAGTTTCGTCGCCGGTCCGGGGTCGACCACGCTACCGGTGTATGTCTTCGGTTTGGTGAGAAGAGGTGTCACACCGTTGATCAATGCGGTTTCGGTCGTGATGCTCACGGCATCGATGATTTTGGTCGCTGTCTCGCTGGTCTTCCAGCGTGATCGCGGCGGTAAGGCTTCATCCGACACCGGCTAGCCGGATCGGGTGACGGACAACACAGAAAAGGAATGAAAACATGATCAAGAAAGCATTGGTGCTTGTGGCGATGCTTGCTGTGCTCGGCGCAGCATGTAGCAGCGGGGACGGTGAGTCCGTCTCGGCGGCCGACTGCGAGGCAGGGCAAGTCGACGGAGACCTCAACTTCTACAACTGGTCCGACTACATGGATCCGGATCTGATCAGCGCGTTCGAAGCGGAGTTCGGGGTCACGGTCATCGATTCGTACTACGACTCGAACGAAGCCATGTTGGCCCAGATCCAGGGTGGGGTGTCGTACGACGTCATTGTGCCGTCCGACTACATGGTGAACATCATGATCCAGGAAGGACTCCTCGTCGAGCTCAACAAGGGCGCCATCCCGAACTTCTCGAACATGGCAGCAGACTTCACGACCCTCCCGTATGACAACGGTGCGAAGTTCTCGGCGGCCTACCAATTCGGGACGACCGGACTGGGCGTCAACACGGCGGTTGTCGGTGACGACTTCCCACACAGTTGGGCGCTCCTGTTCGATCCCGCTATCACCGCGAATTTCCCTGGTGGTGTCTCGGTGCTCAATGATCCCCGGGAGGCCATCGGCGCTGCACTCGTGTACCTCGGGTATTCGATCAACGACACCGACATCGATCACCTCAATGAGGCGGTCGAGGTCATCCAGACAGCAAAGGCGAACATCACGACGTTCGACTCGGACCAGTATGCAGCAGCCCTTGCATCGGGTGAGGTCGCGGTCTCACACGGATACTCGGGCGGCATGATCACCGGTATCGGCAATGCACCCAATCCCGATGACTTCGTCTACATCCTGCCCGAGGAGGGTGCAACCCTGTGGATCGACAACATGGCTGTCCCGACGAACGCCACCGCCGTGTGCACGGCACACACGTTCATCAACTTCATCCTCGATGCTGAGAACGGCGCGACCCTGACGAACTACAACTACTACGGGAGTCCGAACGAGGCCTCGGCTCCGTTCCTCGACGAGGAAGTCGTCGACTTCTACCGGGACGCTGCGTCGGCCAAGCTCGAAGTCATCGAGGACCAGGGTGACTACGAGATCAACTACACGGACGCTCTCGCACAGGCGAAGAGCTAGCGAGACCATCTCGATCGGGGGTGGGCGGTATTGCACCGCCCATCCCCGTCGTGTATCACAACCAACGTCAGCGAGGTGACAGATGCCCGAACGGAACTTCATAGGCGGCGAGTGGCGCGAACCCGCGAGTGGATCGTATGACGATGTCCTGAATCCGGCGACCGGGTTGGTCATCACCGAGGCGCCCTCAAGCAACGCCGCCGATGTCGACGCTGCCGTCGCTGCCGCAAAGGCCGCATTCGGTCCGTGGTCGACGCTCACGCCGAGGGAGCGGTCCGAGATCCTCCACAAAGTCGCTGACCGGATCGAGGAGAACATCGAGGAGCTGTCGCGCATCGAATGTGAGAACGTCGGCAAACCCGTGTCGATCGTCGAATTCGAAATGGACCTCACGATGGACAACTGGCGGTTCTTTGCTTCCGCCGGTCGCTTCATGGAGGGCAAGGCGGCAGGCGAGTACCTCGAGGGCCACACATCGTTCACGAGACGTGAACCGATCGGTGTGATCGGGTCGATCGCACCGTGGAACTACCCGCTCAACATGGCGACCTGGAAACTCGGTCCCGCCCTGGCTGCAGGCAACACGGTCGTGATCAAGCCGAGCGAGCTCACACCCATGAGTCTGCTCAAGCTCGCCGACATCGTGTCCGACGTGCTTCCTCCCGGCGTCCTCAACGTGATCTGCGGGGACGGTCCGAACACCGGTGTGCCACTCGTCACGCATCCCGACGTCGCCATGGTCTCCCTGACAGGGAGTGTCGGCGCGGGTGTGTCGGTCGCGCGGAACGCCGCCGATTCCCTCAAGCGTGTCCACCTCGAGCTCGGAGGCAAGGCCCCGGTCGTCGTGTTCGGCGATGCCGATGTCGGTGCGCTCGTCGAATGTCTGGGTGAGAACAGCTTCTACAACAGTGGTCAGGACTGCACCGCGCCGTGCCGCGTGATCACGGCCCGTGCCGTGTTCGACGATGTCGTGGCGGGGCTCACCGAGGCCGCGGGTGGGCTGGCCGTCGGGGATCCGATGGACGAGGAGACCGAGATGGGTCCCGTGATCTCCAACGGACAACTCGATCGCATCTCCGGGTTCGTCGATCGTGCAAAGGGCGCAGGGGCGGACATCACGATCGGTGGTTCGCGTCTCGACACGGACGGATTCTTCTACTCGCCCTCGATCGTTGTCGGCGCCGCGCAGGATTCAGAAATCATCCAGAGTGAGGTCTTCGGGCCCGTGGTCACCGTGCAGAAGGCGACCGACGACGAACTGATCGCCTGGGCGAACGACGTCGACTACGGGTTGGCTGCAAGTGTGTGGACCCGGGATGTCGGGCGTGCCATGGCTGCATCGGCAGCACTGCAGTTCGGCACTGTGTGGGTCAACGACCACATCCCGATCGTGAGCGAGATGCCACACGGTGGGTTCAAGAAGTCCGGCTACGGCAAGGACATGTCGATGTACGCCGTCGAGCACTACACCGAGGTCAAGCACGTCATGGTGAAACACTGACCGTGACACCACCGGAACAGGCACTCGCATCCACGAAACCGGCCGTCTATTGGACGGATCGGCCCGGTGCTCCTGAACCATCGGAACGGTTGACACGCAACGTTGAAGCCGACCTCGCGATCATCGGAGGGGGCTTCTCAGGTCTGTGGACCGCCATACTCGCGGCGCGACGCGAGCCCGGACGTTCGATCGTCCTGATCGAGGCAGAGGTGGCAGGGTTCGGTGCAAGTTCACGCAACGGCGGATTCCTCGACTCGTCGCTGACCCACGGGCTCCCCAACGGTGTGTCGCATTGGCCGGATGAGATGTCGACGCTGCTCAGGATGGGTGACGAGAACTTCGAGGACATCGTCTCGCTCGTGGCTGAGCACGATCTCGATGTCGATCTCGAGTTGGTGGGCAACATCAGCGTCGCCACCGCACCGTGGCATGTCGAGGAACTGGTCGACTATCTCGAATTGATGCGGGGATTCGGGCTCGACGCCGAACTGCTGGATCAGGATGCGATGCGCGCAGAGGTCGACTCACCCACCTACCTTGGTGGACTCAAGGATGCGGACGGGGGAGCGATCCTCGATCCAGCGAAGATGGTCTGGGCGTTGCGTTCGATGGCCGAGTCCCTCGGCGTGACATTGCACGATCACAGCCCGGCCAAGGCGGTCGGTCGGTCGGGGAGTGGTCTGGTCGTCGAGTCTGTGGATGGGAACGTTGTTGCCCGCAAGGTCGTCGTTGCCACCAATGCATACGCCGAACCCGTGAAGGCGATGAAGCGGTACATGGTGCCGGTATACGACTACGTGTTGATGACGGAACCGCTGTCGGGTCCCCAGATGGCGAGCATCGGTTGGGGTGGTCGCCAGGGTCTTGAGGACGGGAACAGCCAGTTCCACTACTACCGGCTCACGACCGACAACCGGATCCTGTGGGGCGGCTACGACGCCGTGTATCGATACGGATCGAGGGTCGATCCCGCGTATGACCAGGCAGGTACCACCCACGCAACCCTTGCACGACAGTTCTTCGAGACGTTCCCCCAGCTCGCGGGGCTCACGTTCACCCACAAGTGGGCCGGCCCGATCGCAACGACATCCCGCTTCACCGCGACCTGGGGAACCTCACACGATGGCGACCTTGCGTGGGTCGGTGGCTACACGGGTCTCGGTGTCGCAGCCTCGCGCTTCGGTGCTGGTGTCGCACTCGACCTCGTTGACGGCCTCGAAACCGAACGGACCGCGTTGTCGATGGTCAAGCGCAAACCCATGCCATTCCCCCCTGAACCGTTCAGATCCGCAGGCATCCAACTGACCCGAAGGGCGATCGCCAAGTCGGACGAGCGGGAGGGCAAGCGCGGCGTGTGGCTGAAACTGCTCGACAAGTTCGGCATAGGTTTCGATTCGTAAGGTTCAATCGCGAAGCTCAGCAGCGGTGTACTCGGGAAGACCGAGATCCCACCGCTTCGATGCGAGATTGATGGCCTCGGCGACCAAGGGACCTGCGGGCAGGCCGTCGGGAACCGCATCCACCTCGAATTCGCCCCGCAGATACATACCGTTGCTCGACGGTCCGAGGGTAAGCCGACCGACGGATCCCTCTTCGTCGACCACTTCGGCAAGGTGGCCACCGTGGCGACCGATCAGGATCGAGTCGTTTGGTCCTTCCCTCAGCGACTTGCCGAAATGCAGGTACGGCTTTCGATTGGCAAGGGCCGTCTCCTCCAACCAACGATGATCGATGTCGACCAGACCCTCGATCTCGGCCCGCATGACGAGACCGAGTGGTACGTCGGTGCCGACCAGTTGGACGCCCGCACCGACGCTCATGCGCGGGTTGAGCTCGGTCGGTCGGAAACCATCGGCGGTGAGGATTCCATCGACCCCGAACGGACCGATGTATCCGTCTCTTTCGGCGAGACCGGCGCCGACCTTCGCAGCGACCGACCTCATTTCCTCGGTGACGTCGTCATCGGCCACCCATGTCGTGGCGACTCCGGCGTAACCGAATCCGGTTTGGTCGGTACGGCGAAGAACGAGGATCTCGACCGGTAGGAAGACCGCGACACCCGATCCCGTGACCCATCCGTGGATGGAACATGGCAGCCCGTCGAGGAAAGGCATGACCCGGACACGGTCGGCTCGTTGTGAGAACCACTCGACGTCCTCGCCGTATTGGCTCGGGTGTCGCACCCAGTGGACGAAATCGGCTCCACCGTGCCAGCCGCGAGAGTTGTCGGCGACCCACACCGTGCCGAGGTCGGTGGCGAGGTCGTCGGCCACGGCGGGTGCATCCCCGACGTCGACGATGCGGTACGGGGCATGTGGGATGCCGAGCGAATCCCACAGCTCGTCGACCCGCAGCTTGTCCTCCCACGCAGACCACTGGGGTTTCCGGACGCCGAACGTCGGACGACCGACCATGGACGCCGCGGTTGCGTACGGTTCGGCGATCACCCCGACGGTCCCCTCGGGGTCGAACGCATCGACAGCCTGCATGACCTCGTCACTCGGATGCTCGACGGACTCGAAGTACGCACGGATGCCCTCGACGATGGTGTCGCCCTTGGCATGGGTGTAGACGATCTCGGTGTCAGGGAGTTCACCCACCCCGTCGATCGCTGCGACGACGAGGGTCTCGCACCCCCACTCCTTGAGGGTCTTGTCCATCGATACCGCGCCTGCAGCGGCCCCGATCGCCACGATCCACCTACGATCGCCATAGATGGCTCTCAGTTGCTGCCCGAGCTCGTCCATAACGCGAGACTACTTCAGAGGACAGATGACAGATGACAGAGGACAGATCTCCGCCATCCCGCTGCTCGCAGGCTCGCATGCCCCCCTGGCTCGCAAGCTCGCCCGTCCCCCCTGAAGGGAGGACGCGATTTCTGGCTGTGGACTGTGGACTGTGGACTGTGGACTGGCCTAGCGTGTTCCCCAGTTGTAGGTCTGTTTCTCGAGTCGCATGTAGGTGAACAGCTCGCTCGAGCGGACCCCTTCGATCATGCGGACACGGTTCATGAGATCCATCAGGTCGTCCATGTCCTCGGCCACGACCTCGATGAGTATGTCGA
This sequence comes from uncultured Acidimicrobiaceae bacterium, assembly GCA_964505525.1. Classification (GTDB taxonomy): domain Bacteria; phylum Actinomycetota; class Acidimicrobiia; order Spongiisociales; family UBA5794; genus UBA5794. The sequence goes on from CAZDIQ010000003.1 coordinate 12,005, forward strand.
ATCGACCCGACACCATGACGACGTAGTCGACCTCGTCGATCTCGGCGATGCGAGTCGCGGTCTTCTGCAAGTCCCCCTCGACGGTGATGCCTGCCATCGCCTGGAGGGTGAACCCGAGGTTGGTCGGGTCCGTGACGGCAACGATCTGCATGACTCCCTGATCCATGAGGTGCAGCACCCGTTGGCGTACCGCAGCGGGGGAGAGGCCGACGAGCGGTCCGAGACTCGAGAAAGGCATGCGACCATCGGTCTGGAGATGGTCGATTATCGCCTTGTCGGTGTCATCGAGCCTCATGCGTTCATGGCCGCCCAGGCATGATCGAGCGCTTCACCCGACATCCGGACGATCTCGTCGAACTCGGCCGGTCCCGCAATGAGTGGCGGGGAGAACTGGAGGATGGGGGCCCCACGACCGTCCGCCCGTGCAATGAGTCCGAGTTCGAGCAACTTCGGCTTGAGGATACCCACAAGCTTGGTCGCCTCCTCAGCGGAGAATTCCACCATGTTCTCGGGATCCTTCATCAACTCGATGGCATAGAAGTAGCCCGCTCCTCTGACCTCGGCTGCGATCGGGTGATCGAGCAGGGTCTCGAGCTTCTGACGGAAGATGGTCTCGTTCGCAGCGGCGTGTTCGATGATGCCCTCCGCCTCGAGTGCCTCGATGTTGGCGAGCGCAACGGCGCACGACACGGGGTGCCCACCGAAGGTGATGCCGTGCCAAACGATATCGTCACTCGCCCTGATCGCTTCAGCGATATGGGGGCGGGTGATGACGCCACCGAGAGGGGCATATCCGGAGGTGACACCCTTGGCGAAGGTGATCATGTCCGGCACGTATCCGAACTTCTGTCCGCCGAACCACGTGCCGAGCCGTCCGAAGGCACAAATGACCTCGTCGGACACGAGCAGGACACCGTACTTGTCACAGATCTCCCTGACCCGCTGCCAATAGCCGTCCATCGGGGTGAAGCATCCACCCGAGTTCTGGACCGGCTCAAGGAACACCGCAGCAACCGTCTCGGGACCCTGCTCGATGATCGCGGCCTCGATCTCGTCCGCTGCGTGCGGCGAGCACGGGCCATCGCACTGCGTGCAGTGGAGTTGGTTGGTCGTCGAGACATGGGTGACCAGTTGGTTGAGCATCGGCTCGAACGGTGCGCGGATCGGGGGGATGCTCGTGATGGCGAGGGCCCCGAGCGTCGTGCCGTGATAGGCGGTCTGGCGGGCGATGACCTTCATGCGATCGGGCTCACCCTTTGCGAGGAAGTACTGCCGAGCGAGTTTCCACGCCGACTCGACCGCTTCTGACCCGCCCGAGGTGAAGAACACCCGGTCCATGTCGCCGGGGGCGAGCTCAGCGAGCTTTCTTGCGAGGTTGGCAGCCGGCGGGTGTGCCATGCCCCACACGGGGAAGTAGGCCATCGTCTCGGCCTGCTTGCTCGCCGCGTTTGCAAGGTCGCTGCGGCCGTGACCGATCTCGGTGACGAACAATCCGGCGAGAGCATCGAGGTATTTCTTGCCGTCGCTATCCCAGACATAGCAACCGTCGCCACGTTCGATGAGGATCGGTCCCTCGCTCGGAACGGCTGCGAAGTGAAGCCAGAGATGATCCTTGGCGGCTGTGCGTATATCGGTCATGGGAACCCTCCACGGGTCGACGGGGATGCAACAAATATAGTCGTCGTGGAGGACAGATGGTTACTGATTCGATCGTTGAAGGGCTTCCATACCTTTGTATCGCTTGTAGATGACAGGTGATTCCACCATACTTGGCTCCCGATGACCGACCCCAACACCGAGATGAGCGACCTCGAGTACCGCACCGCATCGTCCGAGTTTGCCGACCAACTCGTCGATCTCGAACGGCGATGCTTCCCGAATCTCGGCCATCATGATCTGTTGAGTGTCGAGGGCGTCAGGCTCCAGGAGGAGGTCTTCCCCGAGGGGGCATTCATGGTTCTCGACGGCGTGCGGGTCGTGGGGATGGCGTCGGGCGTGTTCGTCAACTATGACATCACCGAACCCCAACACGTGATGGACGACGTCGTCGGTCCGCTCGGTGTCGAGTACCACGACCCCGAGGGTGATTGGTACTACGGCATCGACATCGCCGTCGACCCCGACTACCGCGGCATGGGCATTGCCCGGCGTCTCTACGAGCTCAGAAAGCAGCTTGTGATCGACTCCTCGAAGCTGGGGATCATCGCTGGTGGTGTCATCCCCGGGTTTGCGAATCACAAGCACACAATGTCAGCAGCGCAATATGTCGAGGCGGTTGCGCGCGGTGAACTCAGGGATCCGACCCTGAGCGTGCAGCTTGCGAACGGTTTCGAGGTCATGGGTGTGATTGCCGACTACGTTCATGACCCATCGACGGACAACTGGGCTTCGTTCAT
>CAZDIQ010000003.1:14500-51795 GCA_964505525.1 uncultured Acidimicrobiaceae bacterium
CAGATGACAGATGACAGAGGGCGGATGACCTTTGAGTGACGATGGGGTTTATCGGTTTGCTTCGTTCCCGACGTTTGCTGGCGTGCCGTCGGTCGCATTGGACGACATCGAGGCGGTGGCACCCGATGTCGTGATCCTTGGCGCACCGATCGACTGGGGCGCCACCTACCGAGGTGGTGCCCGCTTCGGACCGAAGGCCATCAGGGAGGCCGACTACCTCGACCCCGACATGCACCGGCCGCACCTGCCCACCGGCATCGATCCGTTCTCGGTGCTCAAGGTGGTCGACGCCGGGGATGTGTCCGGCCCACCCGGCTATCTCGAGGAGGGTCTCGAGAAACTCGCAAGTGCAGTGGAACAGGTTGCCAACGCCGGCGCCATCCCCATCGTCCTTGGTGGTGACCACTCGATCACGTATGCGAACGGAACCGGTCTTGCACGCACACATGGGGATGGATCATTCGGCATCGTCCATTTCGATGCCCACGCCGACACAGGCATGTCCAACGCAGGTGCCCTCCACGGCCACGGCACCCCGATGCGTCGCCTGATCGAATCCGGTGCGGTCCCCGGGAGTCGGTTCGTCCAGATCGGTCTCCGTGGCTATTGGCCCGGACCCGAGACCGTCGCTTGGATGGGCGAGCAGCAGATGCGCACCTTCCTCATGTCAGAGATCGTCGAACGGGGTCTGCGACCCGTCGTCGACGATGCCGTTGCGGCAGCGGGAGCGACGGAGAGCCTCGGGATCTTCATCTCGGTCGATGTGGACGTCGTCGACCCAGGTATGGCACCGGGAACGGGGACACCCGAACCCGGTGGGCTCACCTCACGGGAGTTGCTCGACACGGTTCGCAGGCTCGCCCGTGACCTACCTGTCGTCGGCGCTGACATCGTCGAAGTGTCTCCACCGTATGACGGTCCGGGTCAGATCACCGCCTTCATGGCCAACAGGGTGGTGCTTGAGATTCTCAATGGCATGGCCGAGCGGATCGTCGGTACGCCATGAACATCGAAACCGCAAAGAAGGCACCGTTCTGGTGGGAGGCGGTCAACGCCACCCAGACCCGCCCGACGCTCGCGCGCGATATCGACGTCGATGTGGCGATCATCGGGGCGGGCTTCACCGGGCTGTGGTGTGCGTATCACCTCGCAAGGCTCGATCCGTCCCTACGGATCGTCGTCCTTGAGGCCACCCACGTCGGATACGGGGCGAGCGGTCGCAACGGAGGATGGTGTCACGCCGAATACCCCCTGGGGCACGGTCAGCTCGCAAAGGATCACGGGGAGGACAAGGCTCTCCGCCACATGCGTGCGCTCTTTGAAAGTGTCGACACGGTCGGCGAGGTCTCTCTCGAAGAGGGCATCGATTGTGATTACGCCAAAGGCGGCGTGCTGACGGTCGCCCGCAAGGGTTTCCAGGATCTCTATGCGCGCGAAGAGGTCGATCACGCCAAGTCCCTCGGCTTGACCGATGATGACATCCGATATCTCGATGGACGCGAGGCGAGGGCGATGCTTAATGCCACCGATGTGGTCAGCGGCGTGTGGCACCGCCACGGTGCGGCCATCCAACCCGCAAAGCTCGTCCACGGTCTTGCGGCAGCCGTCGAACGGCGTGGCGTCACGATCCATGAGCGATCACCGGTGACCGAGCTGATCCAGGGTGGGGCGGTGACGGCCACGGGCACCGTCAAGGCCGAGATGACGGTTCTTGCCACCGAGGGATTCGGTTCGACCCTGCCAGGCCGCGACCGGATCCTTGTCCCCCTGTACTCGCTCATGATCGCCACCGAACCCTTGTCCGATGCCATGTGGAGCGAGATCGGACTCCACGACCGCCAGACATTCAGCGACTATCGCAATCTGATCATCTACGGCCAGCGCACCGCCGACGGTCGGTTTGCGTTCGGGGGGCGTGGTGCCCCGTATCACTTCGGTTCGAGAATCGACCCGAGTTTCGATGCGAACGACACCGTCCACACGGAACTTGTCCGGGTGCTCATCGAGCTGTTCCCGCAACTCAGTGACACAACCATCACCCACCGCTGGGGTGGTGCACTCGGGGTGTCACGCGACTGGCGCCCCTCGGTCACGGTCGACCGGGCCCGCGGTTTCGCTTTTGCTGGTGGCTACGTCGGTGACGGGGTGGCCACGGCGCAGCTTGCCGGTCGGACTCTCGCCGAGCTGATTGCCGACATCGACACCGACCGCACGGACCTTCCCTGGGTCGACCACGAATGGCCGAAGTGGGAACCAGAACCCATCCGCTGGTTCGGTATCAACATGGGTCTCAACCTCGCAAAGGCGGCGGATCGACGTGAGGAGAAGACCGGCAAACCCTCACGCTTGGCCGACGTGGGAAACTGGCTCAGGGGGAAGCGGGAGTAGAGATTTCAGTTTTCAGTTTTCAGTTCTCAGTGTGGCGGGAGTATGAACGTGGTGGTTGAGTATCGTTCGATGCATGACTGGGTTCTTGGATTCAATGGCTCCTTCGCAGCCTCTTCGATCTGGTAGTAGTCGGCGTCGTCGGCGAGTTCAACACCTGCTGCACGAACACAGTCGCGGTAGTCGATCCTGGCATTCTCTGCCGCGGCTCCGGTGGGAGTTCGCTGGGTGACCCATGCGTGGTTGATGTACGGGTCCAGGAACTCCTCTTCACATGTCCGCATGATGGACTCGGACTGAGGCCCTTCGCGGACGGCGTAGGCGAGATAGCGGTCGGCCATCATCGGGGTCGGCCCGAAAACCACGAGCCCCTGTGAGGTCATGCAGTTCACCACCGCATCGAACGCTCGTTCATACTCCGCCTGGGTGACCAACCCATCGGCGAGTATTTCCCGCTGGAACTCGGATCCGACACCGGGTGGGAGGCTGCCGCTTGCTCCAGTACTGTCAGTTGACGACGACCCACACGCCGAGCACACGAGTGCAATGACAACTGCGACGGGAAGGGTGCGAATCGCAATCGTCATTCCGTCCCTCCTGTCGGCATGGGCGACAACACCATGACCTCCCACACGCGATACTACGGGTTCAGATGACCGATGACAGATGACCGACGGTTGGAGGACCACCTCGTGAAGCGACCTTGGATACGGTTGGCGGGTTCGGTGCTTGACGCTGCAGACCCGGTGGGGTTGGCGCACTTCTACGAGCGACTCCTCGGGTGGGAGGTCGCCAGGATCGAGGGCCCGGGGGAAGGGGAGCCACCCGAGGCCGGCTGGGCTCTGATTCGTTCACCTGATGAGCCGAGGAAGCTGGAGTTCCAGTGGGAACCGAACTACGTCGTACCCACCTGGCCACCCGTCGAAGGTGAGCAGCTGATGATGATGCACCTCGACTTCGGTGTCATCGACCTCGACGAGGGAGTGGCGTGGGCCATCGAATGCGGCGCCACCGTCGCCGACCACCAACCCCAGCCGGACGTAACGGTCATGCTCGACCCGGAGGGTCATCCGTTCTGTCTGTTTCCGGACGAACCCTGAGACAGAGGACAGAGGACAGAGGACAGAGGACAGAGGACAGAAGCTCGCTTTCCGCTACTCGCTCTCCCGCCGGCAAGCCAGAGCGGATTCTGGATCATGGATGATGGACATCGCTTTCAGCTATCCGCTATCCGCTTTCCGAATCCCTGACCTACGGCTCGCGCGCTGCGCAACGGCCATAGGTCGCCTTTCGAGCAGCACGACGGAAATCAGAACGGCCGCCCGTGGGGGCGGCCGTCTTGAATCTTGGATCTTGGATCTTCTAGAAATCCGCTTCCTGGCGGAGGCCGAAGGCTGGGTGACGGAGACGCGAGAGTGCCTGCTTCTCGAGTGAACGGACCCTGGTGGGACCGAGGTCGAGGAACTTGCCGATCTCTTCGTGCGTCCGTGGCAGACCGTCTTCGAATCCGACACGCTTGGCAAGGATGTATGCCTCACGCTCGGGGAGACGATCGATTGCCTCGCGGAGGGCCTCGATGGTCGAGACACGCTCGGATTCGCGCACCGGGTCGTCCTCATCGTCGTGGGCGACGAAGTCTCCGAGCACCGCGCCGTCCTCACCAACGGGTGATTCGAGCGAAACACTGTCAGCCACGAGCTGGGCTTCGAGCACCTGATCGAGGCGGAGACCCGACTCTTCTGCGAGTTCCTCAGAGCTCGGCTCACGACCGAGCTCCGAAAGGAGACGGTTACGCGTACCGTTGAGCGTCAGAAGGGTGTCGTGGAGCGAGTTCGGGAGGCGGACCGTGCGTGACTTCTCGGCAACCGCACGCTGCATGGCCTGGCGGATCCACCACGTTGCATACGTGGAGAACTTGAAGCCCTTGCGCCAGTCGAACTTCTCGACTGCACGGATGAGCCCGAGGTTGCCCTCCTGGATGAGGTCGACAAACTCGATGCCGTACTGGCTGCGGTAGCGCTTGGCCTGGGAGACCACGAGTCGCAGGTTCGCCTGGGCGAAGCGGTCCTTTGCTTCCTTGCCCTTGCGGGAGATGCGCTGGAGCTTCACCTTCTCGGCGCCCTTGACCTTGCCCTCGGCAAGCTTCTCGTCGGCGTCGCGGCCGGCTTCGATCGCCTGGGCGAGATCGACTTCGTCGTCCGCCGTGAGCAACTCATGGTTTGCGATATCGGTGAGGTATGTGGTCAGGCTGTCGCCGACCTCTGTTGGGTTCATTGCTGTTCGTGCCGTCATGTTGTGAATTCCTTCACATAGTCCTGGTCTTCAATGTGTCTTCGGGTCTTCCGGAGGCACATCAAAGGATTGGTAGTCCTTCAAGAGGATTCTGGGGGTTGGACGCTCAGAACGCTTCATGCGGTTCCCGGCGACGTAGGCCGGTCGAAGTAAATCGACTGATTGGCTGTCCCAATGAATCCGGACGCATCGTATAACAAAGAATCGGTCATGCCTAGTCCCAATCCTGAGGAATTTGTTTGCGAACGTATTCCTATCCATTCACCTTCCGGTTGGCTCCCAAAATACACGGTCAGATCGGTGTTGACGGCGATCAGATCGCGCATCGGCTCCAAACCCGCAATTCCATTGGGAAAATCGGCTGCGGTGACCGCCGCGGCATACGGATTCCAGGTCCGATCCGGGAGCATCGGATGCAGCATCCTCGTCCACATTGCCGCCTTCCCCGTTCCCCCGAACGGCTTGCCCTCGACAGAAACAATTTCGAGCGCCGAGGAGAAATCGGGCTCGTCACCCCAGAAGTCGAGAAGCAGGGGTTCGCCTTCGTGCGGTTGTGGGAGCGGTGGGTCAGCACGCACGGTCGGTCCGACGACGGACTCGTCGATACGCATCATCCATGCGGCCGCCGACATGTAGAGGGTGCCATCGAGTCCAGTCATCTCCGCGCGAAGGAGCGAGATCCTCCGCCCGGCGCGCACGGTTTCGGTCGTCACCCGCACCGGTGCGAGGGGGATGGGTGCCGGTATCTCGCATGTGATCCGTGTCATGGCCATGTCGGGTCGCATGTCTGCGAGGAGGGTCGTGAGCAGACCGGCCGGTGGTCCTGCGTGGCAATGATCGAAGCTCCACGGCCCCCGGATGAACGGTGAGGGTTCGAAGGTGTCGCCCACCGGTTGGAAGAGCGGGTCAGGCACGGCTGCCACCGACAACCCGGCCGCGACGAACGATCAGCGCGGGATGCGACAGGACCGAGAGGTCGTCAAGGGGACTGTCCTCGAAGAACACCACGTCGGCGTCATGCCCGATGGTCGGTGACGTGGGTCGGTTCGCGTACGCGTATGCATCCGTGGATACCGATGCCAACGCGGCCGCATCCGACAGACCGTGCTCGTGGAGCAGCATCGCCTCAACCGCCACCTTGCCGACCGAGACCGCCATGTCCGTTCCCGCGAGGACGGTCACCCCGAGCGACTCCGCAAGCGCAAGATTGGTCCGCATCCGGTCGATGCCCGCCATGAACATGCGACCGCCCGAGCTGTCCTCTCCGAGCATCTCGACGAGCTTGTACATGTTGACGATGGTCGGCACCCAGGCACCTCCCCGCGCCGCGAGGATCGCCAGGTCCTCCTCGGTGAGGAACGGACCATGTTCGATCGAGTCGACACCTGCAGCCACCGCCTCGGACGCCGAGTGAGCCATCGAGTGGATCGCCACGCGAGCACCTGTGTTGTGGGCGACCTCCACGGCCTCGACGAGGACATCGTACGACCAGTTGTTGACCGGTCCCTGACCCCTGCGCGGCCAGTCACCGACGAGCTTGACCCATCCTCCCGAGGTGGCAGCGCTGGTTGCGATGTGTGCGGCGAGGTCGTCCGGCTCGACCTCGGCACCGAAATCCGGGTAGTAGCCGCCGGCGGGAGCGATCATCGCACCGGCTGCCTCGACGTGCGGTCTCAGGTCGGCGTCGTGGTCGAGGACCGCCACGGAAACGTCGGACTTCCCGCCCTTGTCGATGAGTAGGAGCACACCGTGTTCGAGATGGGCCCACGAGTTCCGTGGAATCGACTCGCGCATGGTGTCGTCGGTGATGGCGTCGACATTCTCGATCGAATCCATCGACACATGCGAATGGCAGTCGGCAAGCCCGGGCAGCGCCCAGAGGCCCGAGGTGTCCGGAAGATCCACGGTCGAGTCGTCGGGGTGGACGAAATCCGGACCGGAAACACCGATCTCATAGGCATCGCCACGTGGGGGTCGAATCAGCACGGCGCCATCGTAGTTCGCCCGGGCGCTGGTCCCCGCGGAGTGCGGGGGAGCATCGATCGTGCGGTTGTGCGGAGCTGGCGATGGTCAGCGATTGTGGTGGTGCGGGCTGCTGTCGTGTGGCTTGGGGCTGAGTTCGAGGTGGAGGGGTGAGCCGGGGAGTGGTACTGATGCGGCGTCGGCGCTCAACCCTGCCAGGAGGACGCTGATCATTCTCGCCGTGAGTTCTCGGTTCTGTTCGATGTCGAGGTGAGGGTTCGGCTGGATGGCTGTGATGAGGAGTGTCATGACCTCATTGTCGGTCGTGTCGCGCCGCACCAGTCCTTGATCCTGGGCCATCGCGATGATGTGGCCGAACAGTTCCTTCACCTTCTGGTGGGTGGCGAGCATCTCGTCGGTGACGGCCACCGCTCCTGAGTTGAACGCCGCCATGATCGGGGCCATCCGGGATGTCGATGACAACATGAGATCGCGCGTGGAGGTCTCCCACTTCTCACGGTCGGGATGGCTCCCCAAGGTGTCGTGGAGGTCCTCGACGGCAGCGAGCATGACGGCCGATTCCTCGGAGATGAGCGCCGTGAGCAGGGCGGTGCGGTCTTCGAATCGGCGGTAGAAGGTGGCTATGGAGGTCCCGGCGCGGGCGGCTATCTGGTCGAGCGGGACGTCCGGGCCGTGTTCTACGAGCAGTTGCCGGGTGGCCTCGAGGATGCGTTCCCGATTCTCCCTGGCATCCGCCCGCATCTTTCGTTCAGTCGTCTGATCCTCCATCGTCTCACCCCAAGACTACCCCGCGGTCCCGGATCGCACCGGGTGTGGCCCACCGCACCGAACTTCGAAATCCCGCAGATGGAGAACTCGATAGTGCCGACAACAAATCGTAACCGTAGTAGAGTTCTCCGCTTATCAGGCTATGGCTCCGAGTTGCCGATACCCGTGGGGTCCAGTCACACGAATCTGTGTCTGTTCGCCACGGTCGGGTACGAATCGGATGTCGATGAAGGGAACTCCATGACCACTCAGAAGGAACGTCCTGAAGCAGCGACGCTTCAGGACGCGATAGACGAAGGGATCGCCGAGGACATCTTCGCCAGGCGATGGAGGATTCTTTTCACGCTCTGCCTGTCGTTGATGACGGTGATGATTGCAAACTCGAGCATCAATCTTGCCCTCCCGGCGTTGGCCCGAGATCTTCAGCTCGGCCAGCTTGAACTCACCTGGGTGGTGGAAGCGTACGCCCTGGTGTTTGCGAGTTTCCTGTTCATAGCCAGTGCCGTGGCAGACCGCTACGGACGACGCCTGATCATGCAGATCGGTCTCATCGTGTTCACAGCTGCCGCTTTGTATGCCGGATTCGCTGCGAGTTCGGGTAGCGAACTGATTGTCACGCGGCTTCTCATGGGCATGGGTGGTGCCATGGTGATGCCGACCACGCTTTCGATCGTCAACGTGGTGTTCCCTCGCAAAGAGCGCGCCCGTGCCATTGCGGTCTGGGCAGGAATCGCTGGTGCAGGGATCATGTTCGGGTCGATCATCTCGGGTCTTCTGCTCGAATACTTCAGCTGGGAGGCCACATTCCTGTTCAGTGGGGTCGTGGCCGTCGCCGCCCTCGTGGGCAACAAGGTTGTGGTTCCCGAGTCGCGCGACGAGACCGAAGCTCCCGTCGACTGGGCAGGCGGTCTCCTTGCCACCGTCGGTCTGGGTGGCGCCGTGTACGCAATCATGGAGGCTCCCTCCCACGGCCTCGGCGACCCACTGGTCATGACCGGCCTGATCGTCGGACTCGTGTCGCTCGGTGCATTCGTCTGGTGGCAGCTGCGAACCGATCATCCCTTGCTCGACGTACGCATGTTCCGGGCACCGTCACTGGGATTCTCCGCGTTGGCCATCACACTCACGTTCTTCGCGCTGATGGGGGCCTTCTTCGGTTTGAGTCAGGTGTTCCAACTGGTCATGGGCTTCAGTGCCCTGGCTTCCTCGTTCGCGTTCCTACCGGTGATGATCCCGATGATCGTCATCTCGCCCTTCGTCCCACGTGTCGTCGCTCGCATCGGAACGAAGTGGACGGTTGCACCCGGGCTTGCCCTGGTCGCCGTCGGTTTCGTCCTCATGGCGAACTGGCCAACCGTACCGAGCTATCGCGACGTGCTCTTCTCGATGGGGCTCATGGTGTTGGGCATGGTGTTCGCCATGACCCCGTCGACCAACATGATGATGGCCGCGGTGCCCAAACACCGATCCGGGATGGGATCGGCACTCAACGACACCACTCGCGAACTGGGAGCAGCACTCGGGATCGCCGTCCTCGGTTCCATGGTCAGCTCCGGATACACGAAGAACATCTCGGCGGCGCTGGCCAATCTCCCTGCCGAGGTGGCTGACATCGCCGGTCGCTCGCTCGGTGGCGCTGTCGCTGTCGGCGAACAGATGGGCCAAGCGGGGGAGCCACTGATCACGGCGGCCCAAGAAGCTTTCATGACCGCGAACTCGTCTGCCATGCTCATCGCGGCGGCGATCGCATTCTGCGCATCGCTGATCATCGCCATCGGACTCCCCAATCGGAACACGACAGACATAGGGGAAGAGGTCAAAGAGAGGTCCCATCACGACACCGTGGCGCCACACATCGAACCCCAGGAGGCATAGACCCGTGACATCGACCGAATATGTGCCCGGGGTATGCAACATCGGGCGAGCCGAGATCACTCGACGCCGACGCGTCGGATGGTTCGGTCTCGCGGCTACCGCGATCCTGTTCGGAGGGCTCGTCGCCCTCGACGCGAATCGATGGTGGATGCTGTTGGTGTTCCTACCCGCAGCCATGGCCGCTTCGGGTTTTCTGCAAGCTCACTTCGGTTTCTGTGCGGGGTTCTCGAGGGCAGGGGTCTTCAACTTCGGTCCGGTTGGCCAGACCGAGCGTGTGGCCGATGATGAGGCGCGTACCGCTGATCGGCGGCGCGGCAATCAGATTCTCCTGTACTCGATATTGATCGGAGCGGCGGTAACGGTGCTCGCCGTTCTGGTCACCTGACCGGTCGCCGATTCAGGCGGTGCGTTCATCCCAGGTGTTGTGGAGCGCCTGGACGAATACCTCGATCGGCTGTGCCCCCGAGACCGCGTACTTGTTGTCGAAGACGAAGAAAGGGACCCCGGTGATCCCGAGTCGGCGCGCCTCGTCGATGTCTCGATTGACCACGTCGTTGAATGCGCCATTGTCGAGCGCCTCTCGGGCTGCCACGGGGTCCAGCCCGACTTCGGCGGCAAGGTCGGCCAGGACGGCGTGATCCGCGGTGTTGAGCCCGTCGGTGAAGTAGGCGCGGAAGATCCGCTCCACCATCTCGTCCTGGAGTTCATGGACCGCGGCGAAGTGGAGGAGTCGGTGGGCTGCTCTCGTGTTGATGGCCACCGCCCGGTCGAAGTTGTATTCGAGACCGAGCTGTGCGGCGCGTGCGCCGACCTGGGCGTTCATCTCCCTGGCCCTTTCACGGGGTATACCGCGCTCGCGCTCGAGAAGCTCCGCAACGTCGAATCCCTCATCGGCCGATAGATCGGGCATGAGCTGGAAGCTGTGGTAGCGGATGTCGACGGGATGTTCGAATTGATCCACCGCCTGGGACAACAGTTCGTAGCCCATGTAGCAAAAGGGGCACATGATGTCGCTCCACACGTCGACCACGACCCGGACTTCGGTTCTGGGGTTCGCTGTCATGGTGAGTCGTCTCCTTCTGCAACGTGCATGCTTCGCCACCGCCATGGCCGGAACCGCACAGGTGCATCGGATATTCCTCGTTCACGCACAATTACGATGGACGCCATGACCACCGCGGCACCCGATCCGTCCGTCCTGTTCCTCTGTGTCCACAACGCGGGCCGATCCCAGATGGCAGCGGGGTTCATGCGTCACCTGTCCCACGGTGAGGTCGAAGTGTTCTCAGGAGGTTCAGAACCAGCCGATACGATCAACGCGACAGCGGTGGAGGCGATGGCCGAACGAGGCATCGACATCAGTGCCGAGATCCCACAACTCTGGGCCGATGACACCGTACGGGCAGCCGACGTTGTCGTGACGATGGGATGCGGTGATGCTTGTCCTTTCTTCCCCGGCAAGCGGTATCTGGATTGGGAACTCGACGACCCCTCCGGTCAACCCATCGAGGCGGTGCGGGCCATCCGCGATGAGATCGAAACCAGAGTCAGACAGCTGCTCAGCGAACTGTTGCCGGAAGTCAGCTGACCGTGGCAGCCTGGTTGCCGAGGACCATCCGGACGAACTCGGTCCGTCCGGGGGCGATGGCGAACCACGCCCATTTACCCCGCTGCTCACGAGTGACCAACCCGGATTCGAGCAACACCGACAGGTGATGGCTGACCGTGGGTTGGCTCCTGTCCAGCGGCCCAGGAAGGTCACAAGCGCAAGTCTCACCCTCAGGGGTCGAAGCGATGATGCTCAGCAACCGTAGCCGGACCGGGTCGGCCAGGACCTTGAAATCTCCAGCCAACCCTTCCGCCTGAACGGAGGTCAATGCATCATCCACGACGGGAGCACAACAAGCATCGGTCATACCATCACCCTAACACATTGACAGTCATCAATACGAAGTGTTAGGGTGACGCATAGACGATTGTCGATACGAAGGAGAGCATGCGATGAGCCAGGACATCGAACTCAGGGAGACAGTCCGGGAGCGGTATGCAGAAGCTGCCACGACCTCCTCGTGTTGCGGACCCGGAGCATCTTGTTCCACCGATGCCTCGTTGCATGCCGATCTCACCGGTGACGCCTACACAACAGACGAACTCGCATCGATTCCGAGCACGGCAGCAGGCGCCAGTCTCGGATGCGGCAACCCGACCGCAGTCGCAGAACTGACGGAGGGTGATATCGTGCTCGACCTCGGATCAGGCGGGGGAATCGACGTGCTCCTGTCAGCCAGGCGGGTCGGACCAACCGGATTCGCCTTCGGATTGGACATGACCGACGAGATGCTCGACCTCGCCAGACGCAACGCCGTCGAGGCAGGAGCGACCAACGTCGAGTTTGTGAAGGGGTACATCGAAGACATCCCTCTTGCCGACCAGACCATCGATGTGATCGTGTCCAACTGTGTCATCAACCTGTCCACCGACAAACCAGCCGTATTCGCAGAAATGGCCAGAGTCCTCAGACCGGGAGGAAGGATCGGCATATCGGACGTCGTGGCCGACGACACGCTCAGCGGCGAAGAACGGATGGAACGAGGGTCATGGGTGGGCTGTATCGCTGGAGCTCTTTCGTACAGCGAGTACCGAACCCAACTACAGGAAGCCGGTTTCGCGGACATCACGATCCAAGCCACGCACCAAGCCATGGATGGCATGGACTCGGCAATCATCCGAGCCACCAAACCGACCTCGTCCTAACGTACACCCATGAGTCAAGCGATCCCGTTCGAGCTTCCCATCGTGCCGATGGAGGCGAAGGTGACCACGCGGTGGCCGAACGACGGTTGGGCGTTCGAACCGAAGTGGGACGGTTTCCGGTCCGTCGCCGCGAGCGAGGGTGGGCCACGGCTTGATTCGCGACAGCAGCGTCCGCTCCTTCGCTACTTCCCCGAACTCGTCGAGATCGTCGCATCCGTGCCAGGTGGCACCGTGATCGACGGCGAAGTCGTCGTCGTCGACCAGGACGAGCTCGCCTTCGACATGCTCCAGCACAGGATCCACCCGGCCGATAGCCGGATCACGATGTTGTCGGAAGCCACCCCTGCGACCCTCGTCGCATTCGATCTCCTTGCCCACGACGGGACCGATCTTCGCAACACCCCGTTCCGCGAGCGCCGCGAGCGTCTTGAGTCGGTGATGGAGCAACTGCACCCCGACTGGCGTCTCACGCCGTCGACAACGGACGTCGATGTGGCAAAGCGTTGGTTCGACGAATTCGAAGCTGCGGGGTGCGACGGCATCGTCGCCAAGGCGCTCGACGGGGTGTACGTCGAGGGCAAACGCGAGATGTTGAAGTTCAAGCATCGTCGGACCGTGGACTGCGTCGTCGGTGGCTACCGGATCCACAAGGACGGGGACAAGATCGGTTCCCTACTCCTCGGGCTCTATGCCGCCAGCGGCTCGCTCGCATTCATCGGCCATTGCTCCGGATTCTCCAACCACGACCGCATGGAGCTGCTCGAAAGGTTCGACGCCCTCAAGGACGACGAGTCATTCGGTGATGATGTACGGGCCCCCGGCGGTCAGAGTCGCTGGACCGGGGACAAGGACCTGTCGTGGGTGCCGGTGAAGCCCGGTGTGGTCGTCGAGATCAGCTACGACCAGTTGACGGGCGACCGTTTCCGTCACGCGACGCGGTTCGAGCGGTGGCGACCGGACAAGGATCCCCAGACCTGCACGTTCGATCAACTGGAACGCCCGGAGGGTCCAGGATTCGACGATCTGTTCAGGTAGCTGTTCAGGTAGCGGCCGTGGTGTCGTCGGTCGGCTGAGGTGTTCCGCGCTGTTTGCGGCCCATCGGGCTGTACGCACCGATCAGGGCAGCGCCTATGACCGCGGCCGCCGGTATCCACCAATTGATCGTGGCGTCGGTGTTGACGAGACCTTGGAGCGCCATGGCTCCGGCGGAGACGATCGCGAGGACAAGCCCGGCGATCCAGATCGGGACGAGGCTCGGTGCAGGACCCGTGTTGATCCGTACCTCGAACCGGACGAACACAGCCCCGAGCAACAGCGTGATCGCTGCCAGGATGACGAAGAACGGGACCCTGAGCAGCCACCACGATGTCGTGCCAGGTTCGAATGAGAACAGCCAGCCGTCCCCGATGAAGATTCCTGCGGCACCCAGCAACGACAACGATGTGAGATGCCAGAGGTAGAGCGTCATCATCGCTGCCGAGATCGCAACGACGAACCGCCACACAGCACGGCGCTGCGTGAGGCGGCGTGCAATCGCCATGGTGGCGACGATCAGACCGCCCTGGGCGATGGCCAGGAACCCGTTGGCGAAGGTCGGCGGGGTCATGTTCGAGATACCCCCGCCTGGGATTGTGACCATCGAGGTCGGATACCAGTCAGCAGCGGTCGTCGCCACCAGCACCCCGAGCCCCACGACCATCGCCACGACGCCAGCCACCGGCGAGACCCCCCAACCCGACTTCTCGCGGTGATGCCATGCGAACCCGAGCTGATGGACGAACGCCCAGACGAACAGGTAGTTGATCCATCCCACCCACGTGACGTCGTAGCGGAATCTGAGGACATCCAGGCAGATCGCACACGCGGCGAGGATGGCGACGGAAACAAGACCGGATCGCTGCCACCACCGGAAGGTGATCGGTGACAGAACGACCATGATCAGGTACACGGCAATGAACCACACCGGGAGGGTTGCCGACAGGGTCCCCGCGTGCAGCACGTTGTCGGGTATGAACGGGCGAAGCACGAGGACAAGCACCACCCATACGAGGATGAGAGGCACGACCGGGGTGAAGAGTCGCCGTATCCGCATCGTGGTCCAGATGCGGGCCACCGGAGGATCGTTGCTGAGCGCGGCGGCGTTCGCAAACCCTCCTGCGAGGAAGAAGATCGGCATCACCTGGAAGATCCACGTCAGGTGTTCGGCCGCGGGGAACCATTCGAGGGTGTTGCCGGCAAGGATGTCACCGTTCGGCAGGACCCAGATCGATGCGGATATCCAATGGCCGAAGATGACGAACAGGAGTGCAACGACCCGCCAGCCGTCGACGACACGATTCCTGTGGGGTGGTGTGCTGTCGACCGCCTTGTCGACGTTCCTCATGTATGAGCCGAGCATCAGTCCATTGTTGCCGAACTACGTACCGGGTGCCGGTATCACGCGGAGACGGACGAGGGGGATCAGGGGTACCAGGGCAAGGACCGCTCCCGCGATCGCGAGGGTTTGATATGAGGTGGTTTCGAGCAGGACGCCGGAAAGCGCAGCCGCGACCGCGCTCGACACCCACGCCGTCGAGTCTGCGAATCCCTGCAGTTTGAGGCGATCGGCGACCCCCTGACCGGTTTGGAGGAGCGTGCTACCCGACACGAACCCGAAGTTCCACGCCACACCGAGCAGGAACATGCTGACCAGGAGCACCGCGGTACTCGCCGTTGTTGCGGTTGCTGCGAGACCACACGCGGCAAGGAACACGATGACCGCAATGGCGATCATCCGCTTCGCCCCGACCCGATCGATGAGCCATCCCGTGATCGGAGCTATGGCGAACATGCCGATCGTGTGGGCCATCATGACATAGCCGATGGTCGTGAGGGTCCCATCGAACGCCTTGATGTGGATCGGCGTCATGACCATGACCGTCACCATCACGACCTGGCTCACGATGATCGCCAGGACCGACAGCTGGACGATCCTCGAGGCGAGCAGCTCTGACAATGGACGAGCGTCCGCGTTCGGTTTGTCTTCATGGTCGGTGACCGCAAGCGTCAGCGGATCCGGTCTGAGTCCGACGAACATGAGTACGGACGCAAGAGAGAAGGCGATGACGGCCACGACGACCGGTCCGACGAGCTCGTTGTAACCGGCCGCAAGGGCCATCGCTCCCGTCGGTCCGATGAGCGGTGGTCCGACGACGGCGCCGATCGTCGAAGCCCACACGATCAGGCTGATGGCCGACGCCCTGCGGTCCTCGGTTCGCATGTCGCCTGCTGCGTACCGTGAGAGTTGTCCGACGCTCCTTCCGATGCCGATGGCGGCCATCCCCAACAGCAGGAACGCGAAGTTTGCGGTTCCGATCGAAACCGCAACGAGGATCGCACCGCACACGGCGACCAGGTATCCCGCTGCAAAGGTGATGCGTCGTCCTGACCGATAGCTCATCCACGACAGCACACCTGCCCCGAGGGCGACCCCGAGTGTTCCCACCGCCCCTGCGAACCCCGACAACCATGTCGACCCCGTGATCTCCTCAGCAATCAGCGCCGACACGGTGGCGACGCCGATGAAAGCGGTCGATTCGATCGCGTTCCCGGTGAACAGCGTCCAAATCAGCCGCTGCCGGGTCGCGTCAGCATCGGAAAGAGTTTTCATCGCGGTGACGCTAGTGAGATCGGAGATTCAAGAAATAGGTCCACAGTCCACAGTCCACAGTCCACAGCCAGCACCCGCTGGTCTGTCCTCTGTCCTCTGTCCTCTGTCATCTGAAACAAGATCCATCTTCAAGCATCCAGTATCTAGCCCTCCATCTTTTTTCTGCTCGGTTGGACTCTTGGGGGTTCGCCTGGCATCTTGGGGTAGTGGGGTGGCCATGGGGCGTCGCCTTCACCGTTGTCCTCGTCGCGCGCAACCCAGGCGAGTGCGGGGGTGAGGTCTCCCGGTGTGTCGTCGATGCCCTCGGTGAGATCGCCGAGGTCTGTCCATCGATCCTTGAACGACATGAGATCGAACCGGCTCGGTGTCATCTCGTCGAGTTCGTCCCAGCGGAACGGTGTCGACACCCAGCCTGTGTGTCGGATCGAGTACGCGGAGGCGACGGTCTTGTCGCGGGCGTTCTGGTTGTAGTCGAGGAAGACGCCGGTCCGTTCCTCCTTCCACCATGCCGTGGTGGCCAGCGTGTTGCGACGGGTCGCTTCCCGCGCAATGGCGAGACAGGCCCGTCGCACCTCGTAGTACGTCCATTCGGGTCGAAGCCTGATGTAGATGTGGATACCGCGGTTGCCTGATGTCTTCGGCCAGCCTACGAATCCGAGTTCGTCGAGGATCTCATTGATCGTGTGCGCAACGTCGATCACCTCATCGAATCCGTACTCGTCGGTGGGGTCCAGATCGATCCGCAGCTCGTCGGCGTGTTCCATGTCCGATGCCCTCGAGTTCCACGGATGCAGGTCGAGGCAATTCATCTGCGCAAGCCACACGACGTCCTGGATCTCGAGCGGCAGGAACATCGTCCCCGGTCGTTGGGAAGGGAACTGCACATCGATCCGAGAGCGCGCCGAATCGGGAATCCTCTTCACATAGAACGGGTCACCCGAGACACCGTTGGTCCAGCGTTTGAGCATCGTCGGCCGGTTGTACACGCCGCGCAAGGCACCAACCCCGCACATTGCGAAGTGTTCCGCCACGTCGAGCTTTGTCCATCCGGTCTCGGGGAAGACCACCTTGTCGGGGCTCGAGATCCTGACGGGGACACCGCCGGCGTCGATGTGTGCATCTTTGGCCATGCAGTGATTATCCCACCGCACCATCTGTCGGGCGGGAACTCACCGTCGTGTCAGCCGAACCAGTCGATCCGGCACCATGATCGGGTTTGGCACGACGGGCATTGGATCCAGTGGGCATACGACCGTCCCGGCACCCACAGGGATATTGCGACGATCCGGACCACCGACTCGACGATTGGGATGCGAGTCCTCACGTCGCAGCGCGAGCAGGTGACCACGACCGTTCCCGATTCGTGGTCACCGACGGAATACAGCGCCTCATGGGTCTCGGGGATGTGGTGGTCGACGAGCGGGTCGTCCTTCAAGGAGTTGTCGATGTCGATCGGTGGCGACTCGAACAGTGCCCGCTTGCCTGAGGGATCCCTGCGCCTCGTCACAGCAGGAGAACCAAATTCTTGGCAAGCTCCCGGTACGCGTCCGCGGCCTTGGACGACCTGGCATGCGCAAGGACCGACATCCCTTCGCCCGGAGCCTCGGCGACCCTGATCGATCGCGGTATCGGAGGATCGATCACGGTGAGACCGTGCAGACGTGTCACCTCGTCCAACACCTTCTTCCCGAGATTCGTCCTTGAGTCGAACATCGTCGCTACCCCTCCGAGCACCTTCAGATCCTCGTTGGTGTAGTTGCGGACATCGTCGATCGTCTCGAGGAGTTGACCGACACCGCGATCACTCAATGTCTCGGCCTGGAACGGCACGAGCACGGTGCTTGCCGCCGTAAGGGCGTTCACCGTCAGGATGCCGAGCGACGGTCCGCAGTCGATCATCACGACGTCGTACCGATCAGCCATGGGTTTGAGGGCACGCTTGAGAACGAACTCGCGCCCCGTCTTCGTCAGGAGATGGATCTCGGAACCTGCCAGATCGATGGACGATGGGACGATGTCGGGACCGTCGTCTCGGGTGATCAGGACCTCGTCGATCGTGTTTCTCCCCATGAACACGTCGTGGATCGACAGTTCGAGACCGTCGGGGTCGGTGCCGGTCGCAAACGTGAGGGATGCCTGTGGGTCGAGGTCGACCATGAGGACCACCCTGCCGAGGTCGGACAACGCATCCGCAAGCGTGTGGACCGTCGTCGTCTTGGCCACGCCACCCTTCTGGTTCGCCACCGCGACGATCGTTGTCATGGGCCGAGTCTAGATCGCGGTCACCGATCGACGTTCGGCGTGCAGACCTCGGCCTCGGGATCCTGGAGCACAGGGTGCCCGTTGCGTTCGATGAAGATCGGTAGCAGACATGCCCCGATGCTCCCGTCCGGTTCGAACACGAACTGCGCGATGGCGCTTCGGCGGGATTCGGGTGGATGGGATTGCCAGACGAAATTGCCGAGACCGTAGGCAACGGGCTTCCCATCGATCCATTCGAGCGTTTGGAGAATGTGCTGGTGGTGCCCGAATATGCCGTCGGCACCCGCCTCGATCCAAGCAGCCGCCTGTCTGCGTTCGAACGCCTGCGGGGTCGTTTCGTAACTCTTGCCCCAGTGTGCCGTCACGAGGACGATGTCGGCGTCTCGCTTTGCGGCTCGGATCGCCTCTGCTATCGACTCGGTGTCATCTCCGCTCGTCATGCCGGGGCGATCGTCGGTTGCGATCCAACCGCCGGTCTCGGGGTTCACCCCGCCGCTGCCGATGATGGCGATGCGCCACCCGTTGATCGTGAACATCGCCGGGCTGTATGCGGCTGCACGATTCGGTCCCGTGCCGACGGGCTGGATTCCGAGGGCGCGCAGATTGTTCATCCCGTCGAGCATCGCTTCCATCCCGAAATCCATGCTGTGGTTGTTGGCAAGGTTTGCAACGTCGACTCCTGCGTCTGCCATCGGGACCAACGCGGCCGTGTCGCATCGAAAGGTCCACGGTTTCGGCCACGGATCACCCAACTCGGACGGGGAGCATTCGAGGTTCACCAGGGTCAGATCGTCCTCGAGGAACAGACCGAACATCCCTGTCCATGCATCCTCGTATCCGGTCTTCGGGAACGATCGGACGAAACTCGGATCGAGGTTGACATCACCCGTTCCGTTGATGACGAGTCGGGTCCGCTGCGGTGTGGGGTCGACGGGGACGGTCGTCGAGGTCGTCGTGGTGGTCGGCGGTGGTGGCTCGGTCGTCGTTGTCGTCGCGAGCGTGGGGAGGGTGGTGATCGCTGACGGGTCTGTGGCCGTCGATGCTCCGAACGCCCCGCGATCCGCGGTGCATCCCGCTGCGGTCACGAAGAGCAGTGTCCCGATTGCGAGGTAACGTCCCACCATCGCGAGAACCGTACTTGTGTCGGTCGCACACTGTTGAACATCGAAGGGCACGTCCCGAAAGGGGAATCGGATGCTCGACCATCCGAAACCGGTCCGCAGGGACTCCGGGTTGACGCCCACAAGGCCGTGGCTTGTCACACTTGTCGTGACCTTCGCCTGGACCACCTTCTATGCCGTGCGCGGTGTCCTCGAACACACCCGCTTCCACACCCACACATTTGATCTTGGCATCTTCACCCAGGGAACCTGGCTGCTGAGCCAGTTGAAGGAACCGTTCGTGACGCTGCGCGGGCTCCACCTGTTCGCCGACCACTCGTCGTACATCCTGATCCTGGTGGCACCGATCTACGCAGTGTTCCCGAACGCGGGGACGCTCATCGTACTCACCGTCCTCGCCCTCGCCGTCAGCAGCCCGATCGCGTTCACCATCGCGAGTCGTGCAGGCGCCGGACCGCTCTTGTCGTCGGTCACGGCGCTCCTGGTACTCCTCTCACCTGCGGTCCAGTGGCTGATCCACGGTTCCTTCCACCCCGAGGTCTTCGTCATCCCGCTCGCGCTCGGGGCGATCGCCCTCCTGCAGAGGGACCGCACCGGATGGGCGGTCGCCGCAATCGTGCTCTCGCTCACGGTCAAAGAGGACGTCGCGTTGCTCATCGTCCCGCTCGGACTCGCAGTCGCGTTCATCTTGGGGAAGCGGCGTGTCGGTCTCGTGTTCGTCGTGGCTGGTGTTGTCGCATTCGTCCTGAACTTCTTTGTGCTCCTGCCCGCATGGTCACCCACAGGCGAACTGCTCTACTCGCATCGATACGGACATCTCGGGGATTCTCTCGCAGGAATCGCGTGGGGTCTCGCCACGTCACCCGATGTCTGGTGGGACACGGTCACGAGTGCGGATCGCGTCGGCTATGTGGCGGGACTTGTCTTTGCTATGCCACTGAGCATTCTCGGCTGGAGGTGGCTCCTCGTCGGGATCCCGGTGTTGGCCTCCAACGTGCTGTCGTTGCACTGGCACCAATACAGCATCCAGTCGCACTACACGGCCTACCTCATCGTGGTTGTCGTCATTGCGGCCGCGTACGGCGCCGCCAGGTTCGATGCGTTCGGCCGGACTGCGTGGCGGAAACCCGTGCTCGCGGCCACGGTCTTCGTTGCGTTGGTTCTGTGGGCGGTCATCGGACCCATCACGGTGTGGGCACGGGCCCACGAGGACCAGGATCGGACAGCGCAGATGCTTGCGCTGATCCCCCCTGATACCTCGGTGTCTGCAACGACGACGTTCACGCCGCACCTGGCGAACCGTGTCGAGGTCTACCTGTTCCCCAACCCGTGGATCCCGCTGAACTACGGGGCAGCGGGCACCGAGCCGCCCGACCCTTCGACCATCGAGTGGGTGGCGGTGCGCACCGATGTCGAGCAGGCTCTGTCGGACCTCATCTCGGAGCTCACATCATCGGGTGATTACACCGTGTTCCACAAGGACGGACCGTTCCTCCTGCTGCAGCGAAGCTCGGGCTAGATCGCCGGCTCCTCGACGGCGCTGAGCCACGTGTTGACGACCTTGAGGAACAGTTCAGGTGCCTCGATCATGGCGACATGCCCGATGTTCTTGAGGTATACGACCGTCCAGTCGGGTCGCTGGGTAGCGATCCATTTCGCGGTCTGCACCTGGATCACACTGTCTTTGATTCCGTGGATGAGCAGGGCAGGCTGTGACACCTTGTAGAGGGCCGTGAGAAACTTCTTCCTGCGAAGGACGTACGGCGCGATCGACGACGATGCGTCGACGAGGGAAGTCGAGGCCCAAAGTTGGGTACGGCGGAGTTCGGCGATCTCTATCGCATCCGCGTAGGCCTCCTCGGAGACAGTATTGGGATCGGCCGCAACGAACTGATACGACTCGATGACGCCTTCCTCCGCTGACCTCGAGGCGCGATATGCATCGACGATCCGTTTCCCGAGTCCGGGGATGAGTGGTGCGCCGAGTGTGGCGGCTGCTGAAGGATCGATGTGACGCCACGACGCAATGGGTCCTGCAGGGTCGACGAGGATGAGTCCCGAGATCAGATCGGGATGTTCACCGGCAGCGAGAATCGACACGAGTCCGCCCATGGAGTTCCCCATCACCACCGCAGGGCCGCCGTACGCCTTGATGACGGCAGCCACGACATCCGCGTTGTGTTCGACCGACGCCGGGTTACCACCGGGCTCCGTGTACCCGAATCCCCTCAGGTCAGGTGCAACGACGGTGTGGGTCTTGATGAGCTCGGGTGCGACGAGTCGCCAGTTGTATGCGGAGCCCTCGAGTCCATGGACACAGACCATGAGCGGACCGGTACCCCCGTACTCGATGACCGAAACGGGTCCGTCGAAGTCGACCGTTGTGCGGTCCATCAGCCGATGCCGAGCCCGTCGAGGAGTTCGCGTGGATCGGCGGAGCTGTAGATGCCCTGGAAGTAGAACCGCTGCATCCCCATCTCGGTGTAGTCGTCGAGGATGTTCCTGACCTGCTCATACGTGCCCTGGGGCGGACGGCGCGTCGCGAAGTAGGCCTCGAGATCCTCGCGGGTCATCCCGCGTTCGAGCGCGACCTCGTCGAGGTACTCGTCGAATTCCTCCTCGGTCTCCTTGGCGATGACCTGACCGGCGGACGAGATCAGGATCGCCTCCGGGTCGCGACCTGCCGCAATGGCGGCGTCCTTGCATCGTTGGATCCGCTGCGCGTAGTTCGGGCCCGGGGAGACGTTGAACTCGTCCGCATACGTCCCTGCGAGTCTCGGCGTCTTGTAGTCGCCACCACCACCCACCAGGAGTGGGATTCTGCGATCGGACATCGGGCTGATCGGGAAGCTCTCGAGCTGATACCGCTCACCCTGGTACCCCGGATGCTCGGAATCGAAGGCGGCGTACAGGTAGGCCAGGGCTTCTTCGAGCATCGCGAAGCGCTCCTTGCGATCGGGGTACGGGATGCCGAAGACCTCATGCTCGCGGTCCATCCAGCCGGCGCCCACGCCGAGTTTGAACCGTCCACCGGACATGCGGTCGAGGGTCAACGCGGTCTTTGCGAGGACCGCCGGGTGGCGGAACGTGATCGGAGCCACAAGGACCACGAGTTCGACATCGGTCGTGTCGCGAGCGAGCCCTCCGAGTTGGACGAGGGCGTCCGATGCCTCGGCCCTTGCGGCTTCCGCATCGGTCAGAGCCATGAGGTAGTGGTCGGGGAGCGAGAGTGCGACCATGCCTCGTTCCTTGACGAGCCCGAAGGCGTCGAGCAATCGCTCGTATGGACCCGAGACCTGAAGGGCATATTCCAAGGACATGCCGACAGGCTAGGGGGAATCCGGTCATTCCAGATTCAAGCTCCAGGGTCGAGATCCGTACATCTGGAATCACAGGTGCACGCGCGATATGTTGGACACCCGAGTCCAAGGAGAACCGTGCCCCGACAGACCTACTTCACACCTGCCGTCTTCAAGTTCCTTCGCGAGCTCAAGGACAACAACAACCGCCCTTGGTTCGAAGCGAACAAGGATCGATACATCAGCCTGATCCGCGAACCGGCAAAGGAGTTCATCCACGACTTCGCTCCTCGCCTGACCAACATCTCGGACCACTTCATCGCGGACACCCGTACGAATGGTGGATCGTTGATGCGACCGTACCGCGACACCAGATTCGGCAGCGACAAGACGCCATACAAGACGAACGTGGGCATCCAGTTCCGACACGAGATGGGCAAGGATGTCCACGCACCCGGGTTCTATCTCCACCTCGAACCCGCGGGATGTTGGGCGGCCGTTGGGCTTTGGGCTCCCGAACCGAAGGTCGCCAAGCAGATCAGGGACCGCATCTTCGACGAAAGCGAAGCGTGGAAGACCGCGACACGGGCCAAGGCATTCACGGATGTGTGGACGATCTCGCACGAGGATTCCGAGATGCTGAGGCGCGTCCCCAAGGAGTACGGCGACGACTTCGAGTTCGCAGACGATGTGAGGAAGAAGAGCTTCACTGCCGGCTCGAACCTCACCCAGAAACTCGTGACATCAGCATCGTTCGATGACGACCTCGCCAAGCTCTTTGCGAAGGCATCCGCTTACAACCGATTCCTGTGCGAGGCCGTCGGGTTGCCGTACTGATCCCGACGGGCAAGACACCAAGGTCGGCACCGCACCCATACTGGGGGCATGCAGCTCATCACGCTCGATGGTGTCACGAAGGCCTATCCCGAGGTCCAGGTACTCGATGGCGTCTCGCTTTCGGTCTCGGACGGCCAGCGGATCGGTCTCATCGGCCAGAACGGTTCGGGCAAATCGACCCTGATCGGGATCATCGATGGATCGATCGAGCCGGATGCGGGGGAGATCATCCGGGCATCGGGTCTCAGGGTGGTGTCGCTCGACCAGAACCCCGAGTATCGGAATGACGCGACGATCAACGACGTCGTGTCGTTCGATCGCAGGGCGATAGCGCTCGCCGATCGGCTCGGACTGAAGGACCCCGGACAGCGTGTGAGCACGCTCAGCGGTGGCCAACGCAAACGACTCGCCCTTGCGGTTGCCCTATCGATCGAGTGCGACCTGTTGATACTCGACGAGCCGACCAACCACCTCGATGTGGACACGATCGACTGGCTTGAGGATCACCTTGCGACCATCACGAGCAGCCTCATGCTCGTCACGCATGATCGATATCTGCTCGATCGGGTGGTGGACACCATCGTGGAGGTGTACGAGCGAAAGGTGTATCCGCACCCGGGTTCGTATGTGAAGTATCTCGAGGCGAGGGCCGTCCGCGACTCGATCGAGGCTGCGGAGACGATTCGACGCAAGCAACGCATCAAGACGGAGCTGGCGTGGCTCAACAAGAGACCGAAGGCCCGGACCACCAAGGCGCGCTACCGCGTGGACAGGGCAGAAGAGCTCATCGCTGCCGGGCTTCCCGAACCCCGACCGGAACTTGTGATGACCTTCCCGACTCGGCGTATCGGTTCCAAGATCGTCAACCTCCACAATGTCGGGAAGTCGTACGACGGTCGCACGGTTCTGCGGGACGTCGACTACCTCCTGGCTCCCGATGGTCGGATCGGGATCGTCGGTCCGAACGGTTCTGGAAAGACCACACTGGTGAACCTCATCGCCAAGCGCATCGAACCCGATGTCGGGAAGGTCGTGATGGGGTCGACCGTCGTTCCCGGTTGGTACGGCCAGGACCCCACGCCGGTGCCTGCGGGTACCCGGGTGATCGATGTGGTCAGTGAACGGGCCGAACACGTACGCCTTGACCACAAGCGGACCGCAACGGCGTCTCGGTTGTTGGAGATGTTCCAGTTCCCGAGGGAGAAGCAGCGAGCGACGATTGGTGACCTTTCGGGTGGCGAGCGACGCCGGCTCGAGCTGCTCCTTGTGCTGATGGAGTCGCCGAATCTGCTGCTACTCGACGAGCCGACGAACGATCTCGATCTCGACACGCTTCATGCCCTCGAGGACTACCTCGATGGGTGGGAGGGCTCGGTTGTGGTTGCAAGTCACGACCGGTACTTCCTTGACCGCGTGTGTCGGGACATCTTTTCGATCGAGCCCGATGGTTCGGTCCGGCATCACCCCGGTGGCTGGACGTCGTATTGGGAACAACGCTGGACGCGGGGTCTCGAGCGGGCCGAACCCGACATCGCAGCGGCGCGGGAACGACCCAAACAGCCGCGCACCACATTGACCTACAGCGACAAGCGCGAGCTCGATCGATTGACGAACCGCATCGACTCCCTCGCCACCGAACGGGCGCGATTGGAGCGCGAGCTCGCTGCCGCGGGATCGGATGTGGGGCTGGTCACACGGCACGGAGCCCAACTCGCACAGGTGCTTGGGGAGCTTGAGACCGCCGAGACTCGCTGGCTCGAGTTGACCGAACTCGCCGACCAGTTGGCGACCCAAGCCTGAACACCGACGTCCGATGGCTCCCCGGCATGGGGTCGCCCGTTCGCGGGTAACGTTCGAGGGAGCCGTCAATCCACCGAAAGGGGTCCCCATGGCAGCGAACAGCAGATCCATACTCGACACCGAGACACGCGACGCCACCGTCGCAGCGCTCCAGTCCAACCTGTCCGATCTGATCGACCTCTCCCTCCAGGGCAAGCAGGCGCATTGGAACCTCGCCGGACCGCACTTCCGCAGTGTGCACCTCGAACTTGACGAGATCATCGCCACGGCACGTCTCGGCTCCGATGAGGTGGCCGAGCGCATCGCAACGCTCGGGGCGTCACCCGACGGTCGGGTTGCACAGGTCAAGGCGCAAACCCGTCTCGATGCCTTTCCCGGTGGTTTCCAGACCGTCGAGGCGACGGTGACCGCGTATTCGGATCGTCTCGCCCTGACCATCGAGGGTTTGCGGGCAAGCATCACGACACTCGGCGATCTGGATCCGATCAGTCAGGACCTGCTCATCTCGATCTCGTCGCAGTTCGAAAAGCAGCTGTGGATGCTCCAGTCACAGGAGACCTGAGGACACACGCCGAATCGGATGGGTTTCAGCCGAACGCCTTGGCGGCCCGCTTGGCGTATTCGGCGAAGTCGAAGTCCGTGTCGAGGGACCAGCGGAATGCCAGACCGTCGAGTGCTCCGAGCATGAGTTCGGCCTGGATCTCGGCTTCGTTGCGGGTGAGCGAACCGTCACCTCGCGCCATGGCATCGGCGAACCGCTCGACGCGTCGCTGATGGTGTCGGAGGAAGCGTTGCCGAGCCCCCGAACCACCCTCGACCTGCAGTGCGGTGAGCACGTAGACACGGGCGAGTTCGGGTTGCTCACCGAAGAAACGGATGTAGGCCGAAACGAGGTCGTCGACACTGTCGGATCCTGAGCCTTCGGGGTCCGGATCGACGGCGTCGATTGCCTCCCTCACGACACGCAGAACTGCTTCTTCCTTGGAATCGAACAGGTTGTAGAAACTGCCGGCCTTGATGCCAGCCCGGTCACAGATCGCGGACAGCGTCGCAGCCTCGAGACCTCCCTCGGCGAGGAGGGAGCGCGTCGCATCGACGATTCTCGCCTCGGTGCGGATTCCGGACTGGTATCTGGCCATGGTGTCTCCGGGTGCTGATCGGGCGTCATCGTACCCACGATCGTGAGTGGGCGCTCGAAGTCCCAATTCTGATTGGTCACTCAAAGTTGAGGGTATACTCAAATTACAACGCACCGGCCAGGAGGCAGCAATGTCGCACTATCGGACCAATCTTCGGGACATCGAGTTCAACCTGTTCGAGTTCCTCGGTGTGGACGATTACTACGGGACACCTCCGTTCGACTCGTTCGATCGTGACACCGCGATGGATGCGTTGCGCGAGGTCGAGCGTCTGACGACCAACGAGTTCGGTGCAAGTTTTGTCGAAGCCGACAGGGAAGAGCCGGCGCTCGTCGACGGCGAGATCGTCCTGCCCGACGGCGTGAAGCGGTCCCTTGATTCGCTCTTCGACGGCGGATGGCACCTGCTTGGTGTCGACCAGGATCTCGGCGGGTACGGTGCGCCCGATTCGCTCCGGTGGGCCGCCGGTGAGATGTTCGTCGGTTCCAATCCCGCCGTGTTCCTGTTTGCCTCCGGCGCCCTGATGGCGAGGGTCATCCGCGCCGTGGGCACACCCGAACAGGTTTCCACGTGGGCGGTCCCCATGGTCGAGCGCAGGTGGGGCGCAACGATGGCCCTGACCGAACCCGATGCCGGTTCCGATGTCGGTGCTGGTACCTCGAAGGCCATCCATGTCGAGGGGGATACCTATCACCTCGAGGGCGTGAAGCGGTTCATCACCTCGGGTGAGAACGACTACTTCGAGAACATCGTCCACCTCGTCCTTGCACGCCGCGAAGGTGGTGAGCCCGGGACAAAGGGTCTGTCCATGTTCATCGTCCCCAAGTACCTCCTCAATGAGGATGGGTCGTTGGGTGAACGAAACGGGATCGTCGCCACCGGACTTGAGCACAAGATGGGCATCAAGGGTTCGACGACCTGTGAAATGTCCATGGGCGGCGACACGCCGTGTATCGGCTACCTCGTCGGCGACGTCCACGAGGGGATCCGTCAGATGTTCCTCGTCATCGAGGACGCTCGCATGCTCATCGGTGTCAAGTCTGCGGCCACCCTGTCGACCGGCTACCTCAACGCACTCGACTATGCAAAGGAGCGGGTCCAATCCGCCGATCTGACGCGGGCAACCGACAAGACCGCACCGAGGGTCGAGATCATCCGTCACCCGGATGTGCGCCGCATGCTCATGCTTCAAAAGTCGTACGCCGAGGGTCTTCGTGCGCTGTGGATGTACACGGGATGGACGCTCGACAAGATGCGTCTCGAGCCGGGTGACGCCTATTGGGCGAATCTCAACGATCTGCTGCTCCCGATGGTCAAGGGCTACTCGTCGGAGAAGGCATACGAGCTGTTGGCCCAGTCGCTCCAGGTCTTCGGTGGATCAGGATTCACCCGGGACTACCCGATGGAGCAGTACATCCGTGATGCGAAGATCGACACCTTGTACGAGGGGACGACCGCGATCCAAGCGCTCGATCTGTTCTTCCGCAAGATCGCCCGCGACCAGGGTCAGACGGTGATGAAGTTCGCCGAGGGCATCCTCGAGTATGTCAAGGGTGGCTCGGACGAGTTCGCCACCGAACGTCAGGCTCTCGGTGATGCGCTCGAACAGGTCCAGAACCACATCGGCGTCCTTGTCGGTCATGCCATGGCCTCGATGGAGGAACCGACCGAGATCTACAAGACGGGTCTCCACACGAACGCTCTGCTCGAGAGTCTCTCTGAGGTTGTCATCGCATGGCTGCTTCTCGAACACGCAGAGAAGGCGAGCGCCGCGCTTCCCTCGGCCGAGGGGTCCGACCGTGCCTTCTATCAGGGCAAGATCGCCTCGGCACGATTCTTCGCTGCCGACGCCCTCCCGAAAGCCGCCCTGCGCACTGCCGCAGCCCAGCAAGAGAGCGCATGGCTCATGGATCTCCCCGACGAAGCGTTTTGAAGAGATTCACGATCCAAGGTCCAAGATTGAAGACTTGAGTTCACGGTCCGCAATGGCGTCCTCCGGTCACGGTGCTCGGGCGGGTTGGGGGGTCGTTTTCGCGTATTGGTCATCTCGGTGCACGGCGGTGTGATGGGTGCGACACAGGAGGATGAGGTTGTCGAGTTCCGTCGGGCCTCCGTCGATCCAGTGTCTGATGTGATGAGCGTCGCACCAGCCGGGGGGTGCTTCACACCCCGGCCATTGGCACCCGCGATCCCTGGCGTTGAGGGCCCGTCTGAGAGCGGGCGAGATGGTCCGGGTCGCTCGCCCGACGTCGATCGGTCGTGACCGGTCGTCGAGGATCATGCGCACGATGCTCGAATCGCATGCCAGTCGCCGCACGGTTTCGGGTGATACAACAACGTCGTCGATCATTCCAAGACGTTGACGCAACCCGAGCAGCGCTTCGGCGTCGATCGTGAGCACGATGTGAGGCTTGACGCCACCCGATGTCGGTGTGTCACCGTGTTGGAGCCATTGGGTGCAGATATCACCGAGCGCATCCGCTCGTACCTGGGCCGGCACCCGTGTGTCGGTGGGGTCAAGGTTGGCACGATCGGCAACCGACCGGATCGCCTTGTCGACGATGGCGCCCGTCTCGGGATCAAGTTCACCCGCGACCCACCACATGCCTTCCCACGTCTGGTTGATGGAGAATCGACGCCTCCGACGCTGTGCCTCGGTGCGTGCGACCGCCGACGGGTAGTCGATCTGTTGTTCCCAATGTGACACGGCCCGACGTAGGTCCGTGGGGTTGAGATACGTGGCGATGTCGGCGAACACCGCTTCATGGTCCGAGAACGCCACGGGGTGACGGCGCCGTGCACGATCCAACATCATGACCGCCACCGGGTCGAGCGAACCCTCGATCGCCGCACCGGCCACGGTGGGCATCTGCATCAACCCACGTGCCTGTCGCAGAGTTGTAGATGCGACCGCACCCGTCAGGCGGAACACCGATCGCAACCAACCGGTCGTCGTCAGGCGGTGACGCATATCAGCGAGTTTTCTGCGGTCGAACTCAGCGATACGCATCAGCCACTCGCCGTGGAGGGCGTCCATCTGTTGTTTCATCTCGACGATCGTTACCTCAAGATCGTCGTCGCCGATGATTGCGAGCTCCTCGTTCAACGCATCCCACCGACTCTGGGTGGGGACGTTGCTGTCCTCGCCGAAGACCTCACCCGGCAATCGGGTTGGGTTCTTCATGGATCCATGGTATCGAACATATGTTCGATTGTCAAGAGGAAGCTTTTCGCTTTTGGCCGGCAAGTTTTCAGCTCACACCCAGATGACAGATGACAGATGACAGATGACAGACGGGCCTGTTCGGGAGCGAGCGAAGCGAGCGTCTCGTTACCTATCGGGATTCGGGTTTCGGGGCTGATAGCTGAAAGCTGAAGTATCGTGGCGTCATGAACCCGACCTACCAATCCATCCTTTCGCTTCGGGCCATCAGGGTGTTTGAGGATCGTCCTGTGTCGGGCGAGGACCTCGATGCGGTTCTTGAGGCGGCACGTTGGACCGGTTCTTCGAAGAACACCCAGAACTGGGCATTCATCGTCGTTGACGATGCCGATCAGAAGGAAGCCCTGTGCGCAGCGGGGGATTTCATGAACCCGGTGCGCAACGCTCCCGTGGCGATCTGCCTCGTCGAGACCCCCGACGGCTACGAGTTCGATACGGGTCGCCTTGCACAGAACATCATGCTTGCCGCGGACTCGCTCGGCTTGGCGACATGTCCGGTCACCCTTCATCGGGACGAGGTGGCGGCCAGCGTCCTTGAACTGCCACCGGGCCATCGGTGCCGATACGCCGTTGCTCTCGGATACCGGGCACCGGACGCTACTCCTGCGAAGTTCGGCGGACGCAAGCCGAAGTCAGAAGTCGTGCACCACAACACCTTCGGCGGCAGCACCACCTGATGGGGCGAATCGCCGTCTTCGACTCGGGAATCGGTGGGATCGGGGTCCTCACCCACATCCGCAACCGGGCACCATGGGCGGAGATCGTCTATCTGGCCGATCACGCGTTCGGCCCGTACGGGGAGAGGTCCCTTGATGACGTCAGGGAGAGGACGAGGCTCATCGCCGAGTTCCTCCGCTCCGCAGGCGTCGAACTCGTCGTGGTGGCATGCAACAGTGCATCGGCAGCGGCACTCGAACACCTGCGCGCCACGGTGCCTGACGTCGTGTTCGTAGGGATGGAGCCAGCGGTCAAACCCGCGGCTGAGAGGACCGCGACCGGAACCATCGCGGTCCTTGCAACGGATGCGACGTTCCAGGGTGATCTGTTCCACGACCTCGTCGGGCGGTTCGCCGGCGACACGAAGATCATCGAACAGGCGTGTCCGGGCCTTGCTCTTGCGATCGAGCGGGGTGAGCCGACGGACGAACTCCTCGATCGGTACCTCGCCCCGATCGCAGAATCGGAGGCCGATGTCGTCGTGCTCGGGTGCACCCACTACCCGATGATCCGGGACCAGATCGCGCAGCGGCTCCCTGAAGGTGTGGAGCTCATCGACCCGGCGCCAGCGGTCGCGACCAGGACATTGGATGTGGCCCACGAGAACGGGATCGATCTCAAGGGGTCGGGTGTCGTCGAGATGTGGACCACGGGTTTGGAGACGGATCGGTGGGACTCGTGGGAGTGGCAGTCGGTCGACATTCATGCCGATGCGGTCACCGCGGTCCTGGTAGCCGATACGACGATCTCGGCCATGACGGGCGACATCACGGAGATGCCGGTCAGGGCGATCGTGAACGCCGCGAACTCCCACCTCCGGCACGGCGGTGGGGTGGCGCTCGCCATCGCAATCGCCGGTGGGGATGTCATCAACGTCGAGTCGGCCGAGTGGATAGCCGAGCACGGTCCGCTCGTGCCCGGAGTCGCGGCGCTCACGTCCGGCGGGGCGATGCCTTGTGAATACGTGATCCACGTCGCCGGCCCGATCTACACAGAGGGCCAGGACAACGAGGCGCTGCTCGCTGCAGCAGTTATCGGTGCGCTTGAGACGGCCACGGAGTTGGGCATCGACACGGTGGCGATGCCCGCCATATCGGCCGGAATCTTCCGCTATCCGGCGGCCGAGGCTGCCTCGGTACTTGCCGAGACGGCCGCCGCCTATCTCTCGGAGGAGCCGACCACGCTGCGCAGTGTCCGGCTGGTCGGGTACGACGATTACATGACCGAATGGTTCTCACACGCCATTGCGTCAATGGACATGAGCATCCGGTGACCCTGGCCACAGGGTTGCGAACCATGTCGTGAGGGGCACCGCCGCGATGATCCCCAAGGTACCGACGATCGTCCGGACGATCTCGACCGCCACAACCTCCGAGTTCACCGCTGCACCGAACGACTGATCGGCAAGCACGAACAGGATGGTCAGCGGCAGCGCAGCACCGACGTAGGCGAGCACGAGCGTGTTCACGATCGAACCCACATGGGCCTTGCCGATTGCCATCCCTCTCCCCATCAGGTCCCGCGTGGTGAGATCGGGGTCGGCCCTGCGGATCTGGAAGACGGCGGCCGCCTGGGTCACCGCGACGTCATCGAGAGCTCCTGCAGCACCGATGACGATTCCCGCGAGAAGGAGGGAACGTACGTCGACGCCGTCAAGCAGGAGGAGAAGCGTCGACTCCTCGGAGGTGAATCCTGTGAAGCCGCCGAGCCCGACTGACAGTGTCGCGAGGACGGTCGTCAACCCGAGGGCAGAGACCGTGCCGAGCAGGGCAACGGTCGTTGTCCGACTGAAGCCGTGCGAGACGTAGAGGGCAAGGTATGCGACCGCTGCCGCCGCGGTGAATGCAACCGGTGCCGGGGGGTTCCCGTCGAGCAGGGAGGGGATCAGCCACCAGATGATGACGATCAGGCTGAGTCCGAGTCCCGCCAGTGCCGCCACCCCTCGCCAGCGACCAAGAGCGATGACTGCCAACGCGAAGATTGCAACAAGTACGAAAATGAACGATCGGCGCTGTTGATCGGCGTATTGATAGCTGGACTGGATCGTCGCAGGCGAGATCGCGATGATGCTCCCGTCGGACTCGAACATGATCAACACATCGTCCCCGGCGAAGAGTCCGACCTCCTGACCGGGGAACAACGAGACGGTGTCGGTGCCGCCATCGACCATGGAGACCGTTGCCGTCGTGCACTCCATCTCAGGATCGAAGTCACACGGCCCTTCCTCGAGCGACAGGAGGGTTCCGTCGGGGGAAACCTTGGACAGCACGACTTTCTGACCGACCTCGAACGACGGTGTCGTGTCGATCAGCGGGAACTCCTGAAAGAACAGGCGCCCCGCGTCCGGGCCGGTCGTGATCTCGAACATCACACTGGTGCACTGGAAGTCAGCCGCGGTCGTGCAGTTGTATTCCTCCGACTCGACGACGACCGCCTCGTGGAATTCGCTCGGGATGCCGAGCACGTCGAGGTCGTCGCTTGCATCCGAGATCCCGGTACCCGATGGCCAGAACGCGATCAAGCCGATCACCACGACACACCCGAGAATGATCGCGATCACCTCGGGGAGTTGTATCCGGATGGTTCGAGGGGGTGGCTCGGATGGTGCAAACACCTCCCAGTCCGACCCCTCCTCCGACGCGTCGAGTTCGGACATCGGCTGAGCATAGGTTCAGGGAGTCCGTGTGCGATAACCTCCACCCGATGGACCATCCCAAAGTCGCGATCCTCGGTGCCGGTTCACTCGGTGCGATCCTGGCCAACGGGCTTCTGCGCGCCGGTTGGGACCCTGCAGACATCACGCTGGTGGCGAGGCGGCAGGAGCGTGTCGAGGAGTTGCAACGTGACACCGGGATATCGACCGTGACATCACTCACCGTCGGCATCGACGATGCCGACGTTGTTGTCATCGCCGTCAAACCGAAGGACATGGCTTCCGTGGTCGAGGCGATATCGGGATCCCTCGGACCCGATCAGATCGTCGTGTCGCTTGCCGCAGGTGTCGAACTTGAGACGATCGGCGCAGCCCTGCCGGATCAGCCGGTGATCCGTGCCATGCCGAACACCCCGGCTGCCGTCGACATGGCCATGACTGCCATTTCGGCCGGACCGCACGCCACGAGCGCACACATCGAACTGGTCCGTTCGGTCTTCGGTGCGGTCGGCGAGACCATCGAACTCTCCGAGGACCTGTTCGATGCCGTGACCGCGGTTTCCGGTACGGGTCCTGCCTACGTGTTCCTCCTCGCGGAGTCCATGATCGAGGCAGCGATCCGCGAAGGACTTCCGCACCATGCAGCGGAGCGGCTCGTACACCAGACCATCCGCGGTTCGGGGGAACTCCTCGCCATATCGGACAAATCGGCGTTTCGTCTCCGCGGGCAGGTGACGTCTCCAGGGGGCACAACGGCCGCCGCGATGCACGTCCTCGATGACGGGGGATTCCGGTCACTCATGGAGAATGCGGTGCGTGCGGCGGCATCCCGGTCGCGCGAACTCGGACAGAGGGCGACCGATCGATGATGCGCAACGCGATGCTTGCGGTCACCAACCGCAAGCTCACTCGCAAGATGATCACCGACACGCGTGCCGGTAGGGCCGTTGCGCACCGCTTTGTTGCAGGGTCGACGCTCGAAGAGGCCGTCGAAGTGGCGCGCAGCCTCAACGCGCAAGGGCTACGGGTGTCGATGGACTATCTGGGCGAGCATGTCGCCGCGGTGCAGGAGGCCGACGCGGCTACCGCGTCGTACGTTGCGTGCGTCGAGCAGATCCGTGCCCATGGTCTCGAGGCGAACATCTCGATCAAGTTGACGCAACTCGGCATGGGGCTCGACAACGAGGTCGCCGCAGCCAATCTCGACGCGATCGCGTCTTCGGCGTCGGCTGCCGGACTCACGGTCACCGTCGACATGGAGGAGTCCGAACACACCGAGACAACGATTGCGTTGTACGAGGCCGCGCAACGTACACACGGGAATCTGGGCATCGCCATCCAGGCGTATCTGCATCGGTCGCCAGCCGATATCGAACGGATCAGCGCTCTCGGTGGCCACATCAGGCTTTGCAAAGGGGCGTACGCGGAGTCGTCCGACATTGCGTTCCAAGGGGGGGCGGTCGACGATGCCTACGACAGGCTCACTGCGGTGTTGATGGCCGATGACAACGTCATCCCTGCGATTGCGACCCACGACGACGCCCGGATCGCAGTTGCTCTCAAGGATGCTGACGCACGGGTCGGGTCGTGGGAGTTCCAGATGCTGTACGGGGTCCGTCGGGATCGGCAGCTCGAACTTGTAGCCGAGGGCCACAACATGAGGGTCTACGTACCGTATGGCGAGGCGTGGTACCCGTATCTGACCCGCAGGATGGCCGAGCGTCCCGCCAACGTCGGGTTCTTCCTTCGGGCGCTCGCAGGCAAGTGAAGCCAATTCCGGTGCACCCATAAAGTCTCCGCCATGAAGTACGCCGTTGCAGCGCTCGCTCTGATGTTTCTTGTTGCCGCGACTCCGGCGGAGCTGGCCTCCGAAGTGACATCTGACGGTTTCCACGTCGACCCGACCGTGTCGGCTACGGATGAATGCGTCGAAGGAGCGGTCGCCGATGCGAGAGCCGACGGGTCGAACATGTACATCGTCGTTCTTGCCGTGGAACCTGAAGGTGGTGCGAGCGGGTTCTCGTCGGGTCTGCTCGAACTCGTCGACGGTGAGGCCACCGTTTTCGTCGTTGCTCCACGAACGGTCGACCTTGCGGACTCCCAGGGTCATTGGACGGCGCAGGAGCTTGATGATGCCCTGGCGGCGTCCAGGCAGGTCGCTTCAGACAATGACGTCGTTCGGACATTCGTGAACACGCTCGTCGACGGGAATGCGTTGTGTGCAAACTCCTCGACCGCAGGAAAGAGCGGATGGGCGTACCTCGTCATGGTCGTGATGATTGCGGGAGGTATCGCGTTCTTCGCAGGCAAGTCGATCGCCGATGCCAGACAGAAGCGACGTTCCCAGGTGTGACATGGGTGGGCGACCCGTCGTTTAGTATCGCCTCAGCCGCCGTGTGACGAGGAGATCGGGTGACAACCACGGAGTCCAAGGACGAAACGACCAAACGTCGTCTGTCTGCGTCCGCTCTGGTGGGGGCATTCGCCGTCTCTGCCGTTTTCGGCACGATGTTCCTGTGGTGGCTCGGCTCGCTTCCCGATGAACCACACTTCGCGGTCGGTCGCGAGGTCTTCGGCAACATCCCGCGGGCTGGCATTGCGGTCTTCTACTTCGTGGTGTCGGCATTCCTCGGCATTTCGATCGGTCTCTTCGCGGTCAGGGCGCGCAACTGGGAGAGGGGTTCGTGGGAGAAACGGACCGGGCAGTTCAAGAAGCGGCTCCATCGGTTCCGCCAGGGTGTCACGATGCGCACCGTCATGGAGGATCCCGCAGCCGGGGTGATGCACTCGCTGATCTACTACGGGTTCATCATCCTGTTCCTCGGTACGGTGACCCTTGAGATAGATCATCTCCTGCCGGTCGACTACAAGTTCCTCAAGGATGCGGTGTACCAGTGGTATTCACTGATCCTCGACGTCGCAGGCATTGCGTTCATCGCCGGCATCGTCTGGGCGGCTGTCCGGCGGTACGGGGTGCGTCCGGCCAAGCTACGCACGAAGACCCGCCCCGAGGATGCCGTGATTCTGCTGTGCCTCGGCGCCATCGGGGTCACGGGTTTCCTGACGGAGGCCGCGCGGATATCGCTTGCCGACCGCCCTGGTTTCGAGACGTGGTCGTTCGTCGGCTATCCGCTCGCGCAGCTCATCCCCGTCACCTCCGCCTCGGGAATCCATCAGGCGATGTGGTACCTCCACTTCGCGGCGTTCGTCGGGTTCCTTGTGATCCTTCCTGTCACGAAGTTGCGGCACATGATCACGACACCGGTGAACCTTGCCCTTTCACCCCGCGAGCGTCCGAAGGGTGCCATGCGCGAGATGCCGAACCTCATGGAGGCGACGGACATCGAGACGGTCGGTGCGGCTGTCATTGCGGATTTCACGTGGAAACAGCTCCTCGATACCGATGCGTGCACGATTTGTGGGCGCTGTACGTCCGTGTGCCCTGCGAACACGACAGGCAAGCCGCTTGATCCGCGCGAGATCGTCCTCAAGCTCGGTGCCGTTGCCGCTGCGACAGCCACGCCCCCGATCTCGCCGACGGTCGGTGTCGAAGGAGAGCTGACCGTCACGTCCGACAGTGTGTTCGAGAGGATCACGCCGGAGGAGCTGTGGGCATGTACGACCTGCAGGGCGTGCGATGAGATCTGCCCCGCCGACATCGAGATCCTCGACAAGATCCTCGACATGCGTAGGTACCTGTCGCTCATGGAGGCTGAGTTCCCGTCCGAACTCGGCAAGGCGTATGTGTCGATGGAGAACTCATCGAATGTCTACGGCATGGACCAGAAGACCAGGGGGGATTGGACCGATGCGCTCGACTTCGAGATCAAGCGACTCGGTGAGCCCGGCGTGGAGGCCGAGTACCTCATGTGGGTCGGGTGTGCGGGCTCCTACGACGACCGCAACCGCAATGTCACGCTCGCCACAGCGCGCCTGCTCCACAAGGCCGGTGTCGACTTCGGCATTCTCGGGTCGAAGGAACTGTGCACGGGTGATCCTGCGAGACGGACCGGTAACGAGTACGTCTTCCAGGGTCTTGCGCTCCAGAACATCGAGACGCTGAACGATCTGAGCGTCCACACGATCATCACCCAGTGCCCCCATTGCTTCAACACGCTCGGCAACGAGTATCCGCAGTTCGGGGGCAACTACAACGTGATGCACCACTCCGAGTTGCTCAGCCAGCTCGTCGAGGAGGGAAGGCTCACGCCCGAGACCACCGGAGAGACGATCGTCTTCCACGACCCGTGCTACCTCGGTCGACACAACGACACGTTCCTGTCGCCGAGAACCATCGTCGATTCATCCGGGATCCGGGTCGAGATGGAACGCAACGGCACCAACTCGTTCTGCTGTGGGGCGGGTGGCGGCAAGATGTGGTTCGAGGAACACACAGGCAAGAAGGTCAACATCGAACGCACCGAGGAGGCCGTCGGCACGGGTGCCGACATCATCGCCACCGGCTGCCCCTTCTGCTACATCATGATGGACGACGGAGTCAAAGAAATCGGCGCCGACGAGACCGTCGTGGTCAGGGA
>CAZDIQ010000003.1:51895-57089 GCA_964505525.1 uncultured Acidimicrobiaceae bacterium
TCGCAAAGCGGTATGCGGATCTGAAGGCTGAAGGCTGAAGGCTGAAACCGTCCTATCTTCCACGTATGAAGATCGGGTATCAGGGCGAGCCGCATTCGTATAGTCATCAGGCGTCGACGGAGTTGTTCCCTGATGCCGAATTGATCGGCTACCGAGGGTTTGCATCGTTGTTCGATGCCCTCGAGGCCGGGTCCCTCGATCGTCTCGTCGTCCCGGTCGAGAACTCGACGACCGGTTCGGTCCTGCCCGTCCTTGACCGATTGCCCGCAGATGACAGCCATGCCCACTTCTCGATTCTCGCCGAACATCTGGTCGAGGTACGTCACTCGCTTCACGGCGTGCCTGGCGCAACGCTCGACGGCATCCGTGAGGTCCGGTCGCATCCCGAGGCCCTCGCCCAAGCAGAACGGGCGTTGCTCTCGCTCGGTGTCGACCCGGTACCGGCGTACGACACGGCCGGTGCGGTACGACAGGTCGCCGAGATGGGCGATCCGACCATCGGTGCGCTCGCCCCACCGAAGGCAGGTGCCGCCCACGGCCTCGTGGTACTCAAGGAGGACGTGCTCGACAAGACCCACAACACGACACGGTTCGTTGTCATCCATGTAGGTGAACCCGAGGTCGACGAGGACGACGACAAGACGACGATCGTGGTCACGTTTGCCCACACACCGGGTTCCCTGGCGCTCGTGCTCACCGAGCTCGGTCTTCGCGGTGCCAACCTGACCCGCATCGAGTCGCGTCCAGCCGGTGAGGCGTGGTCGTACCGATCGTTCATCGACCTCGTGCATGAACCCGGACCCGCTGCGTTGGCACGGATCCTCGACCCCCCACCGGCGAGCGCCGCGTCGGTCCTGAATCTGGGTAGCTATAGGGCTGTGGTGTCGTAGGAAGGCACACTGCCTTCCGAGTACCGAATACCGAGTTCACCCCCCGCAGCTCCTCGTTCCATCATCCATCATCCATCATCCATCATCCATCATCTCGTTCTCGTAATCCGTAGGGCGCGCGGCGGTCGCTAGTACGCTTCGCGCGAGGAGGCAGTGTGGCGACGAGTACGACCAGTTTCGGGACGGGCAAGCGCGAGGGGCATGACGCGTCCGGCTACTACGCCCGTCGCATGGCATCTTCTGGCCGCGACTCGGACATCGGACCGCTCGTCGACCCGCCCGCGTCGGTGATCGACCGTCTGTTCTGTCAGTCGTCGGTGTCGATGGATCAGATCCCCGACAACTGTGTCGCTCTCATGGTGACCTCACCCCCGTACAACGTCGGCAAGGACTACGACGACGATCTGGACATCGATGAGTACCTCGGGCTGCTCCATGCGGTGTTCACCGAGACGTGGCGTGTGATCGAACCCGGTGGGCGGGTCGCCATCAATGTGGCGAATCTCGGTCGCAAGCCGTACATCCCGCTCAACCAACACGTTGCAGCTCTGCTCACCGAGATCGGGTTCGATCTGCGCGGCGAGATCATCTGGCAGAAGGCCAAGTCGGCGGGGGGAAGTTGTGCGTGGGGATCGTGGATGTCGGCGAAGAACCCGACACTGCGTGATGTCCACGAATACGTGGTCGTTGCCTCGAAGGGGTCGTTCGCGAGAGTGCGGACCGGGCAGGACAGCATTTCAAAGGAGGAGTTCCTCGAGGCGACGGTGTCGGTCTGGGACATCCTCCCGGAGTCCGCACGTCGTGTGGGCCATCCGGCGCCGTACCCCGTCGAGCTGCCCCGAAGGCTCATCGAGCTGTACACCTTCGAAGGCGATCTCATCCTCGATCCGTTCCTCGGTTCAGGGACGACGGCCGTCGCGGCAGTGGAGACAGGGCGACATTACGTCGGCTACGACATCTCTGCCGAATACCTTGAGCTCGCCGAGCGACGGATCCGCGAGGGTTCGATCGGCACTCGGGGCATCAACGCCCACGCGGGATCCAAGGTCACCCGCTAGTACGGATCGCCGTCGAGTCCGTTGGTCGATGCAATGTCGAGCGACTCTTGCGGGGAACGCAGGGATCGCATCACGAAGTATCCGATGAAGCCCGCCAGTCCCGAGCCGACGAAGATGCCCAACTTCGCCTCATCGGCGAGCAGTGGGTCCTTGAACGCAAGCTCGGTGACGAAGAGCGACACCGTGAAACCGATACCTGCGACAGTTCCCAATCCCGCGACGGTCTTCATGGTCGTGCGGTTCGGAAGTTCCCCGAGTTTGAGCTTGACACCTATCCACGTTGCCAAGGTGATACCGATGGGCTTCCCCACGAGCAAACCGACCGCTACCGCCAGGGCCACCGGACTGAGGATCTGGTCGACGAGCGGTGTGTCCGAACCGACGAACCGCACACCAGCATTCGCAAGGGCGAACAACGGGACCACCACGAACGAAGACCACGGGTGGAGCGCTCGCTCAAGACGGTCGAGTGGCGACACGGATGCTTTGGCGATCGCTGCGAGTTCCAGCGCATCCTGGTCGAGCCTGGCTGCGGCATCGACCGACGCCCTGTTGGTGTTCCACCTGGCGAGGACGGCTGCGGCCTTGTCGCGGAACTGTTCATCGGTGTATTTCGACTTCACCGGTGTCATGAACCCGAGCGCGACACCGGCGACGGTGGCGTGCACACCCGACTCGAGGAAGAAGTACCAGATCGCGCACGCGACCGGTACGTAGAACAACAGACTCACGATTCCGACCCGTCGTGCGAAATAGATGACACCGAGTCCGGCTACCCCGAACGCGAGTTGCGTCAGGTTCAGGTCGTCGGTGTAGAAGATGGCGATGAC
The DNA here is from genome assembly GCA_964505525.1 of uncultured Acidimicrobiaceae bacterium. Lineage (GTDB taxonomy): Bacteria > Actinomycetota > Acidimicrobiia > Spongiisociales > UBA5794 > UBA5794. Next base: position 54,674 of record CAZDIQ010000003.1, read on the forward strand.
GGCAATGGCCCCGAGGTCGTCCACGATCGCAAGGGCGAGAAGGAACAACTTTGCGCCGACGGGGACACGGCTGCCGAGCAGTGCGATAACACCTACGGAGAAGGCGATGTCGGTTGCCATGGGGATTCCCCAACCGTGGGAGGCACCCTCGACGCCGCTCGTGAGGATGATCGTGATGAAGATGGTTGCCGGGACGACCATGCCGCCGAACGCGGCCAGCGCAGGCAGCGACGCCTTCTTGACCGAGTTGAGTTCGCCGACGACGAGTTCACGCTTGATCTCGAGCCCGACGACGAAGAAGAAGATCGCCATGAGGCCGTCATTGATGAAGTGCTTCAACGATTCATCGATTTCGACGAGGACGAGGTCCGACTCGATGTGAGTGTTGAACAGTGTGTAGTACGACTCGAACCACGGCGAGTTCGCCCAGATGACCGCAACGGCTGCTGCGAGGAGCAGCACGATGCCACCGGCGGTCTCGATCTGTGTGAACTGCAGCACCGGTCGAATGAAGCGCTTCGGTACGAGGCGGTCGGAGCCGACCCAGGTGTCGTGAATCGGATTTTCGGGAGGGCTGGCCATGACGCCGGATGCTAACGGGTGGCCGTCGCCTCGGACTTGACGCATTCGTCGATGTACCATCGCTTGGCGCCGAAGGGAACGGGTTTGGTCTCCATGGGGTCCTCATTGTGAAGCCGTCGAACGACGCCGTGATCGCAGCTCTCCGTCAGCTCGTGGCATACACCCAGCTCGAGGATGGTCAGAGCCAATCGTTCCGGACACGAGCCTACGAGAAGGCGATCGATGCCGTCGGGTCGGTTTCGAGCGATGTTGCCGATATGTCCCTTTCGCAGTTGAAGGGGCTCGACGGGGTCGGCGAGAGCACAGCGAAGAAGATCATCGAGTACGTCGAGACCGGCAGGATCGACAAGGTGGAGGTTCTCAAGAAGAAGTACCCACCGACGATGCTCGATCTCATGAAGATCCCTGGTCTGGGACCCAAGACGATCCTCTCGCTCCAGAGCGAGTTGGGTGTGGTCGACGTTGCAGGGCTCAAGCAAGCGATCGCCGATGAGCGGCTCAGGGATCTTCCCGGACTCGGCAAGAAGTCGGAGGAGAAGATTGCCTCGGCCATCGAGCTGCTCGGCATCCACTCGGACGAGACCAGGACCCCGATCTTCGATGCGATGCGTATCGCCACGCGGGTGATCGCGGATCTCGAGCGGTTGGACGAAGTTGACACCATCGAGTACGCGGGCAGTCTGCGTCGACTATCCGAGACGATCGGCGATGTCGACATCCTCGTGACATCCACCGACGCCGAGGCCGTCATTTCTGCATTCGTCGCTCTCCCGGGCGTGACCTCGGTGCTCGGGTCGGGCACGACGAAGGCGAGTGTCGTGATCGACGACGTCATGCAAGTCGACCTCAGGGTGGTCGAGGCGGATGCATTCGGGGCGGCGCTGCTGTACTTCACCGGTTCCAAGGGTCACAACATCGAACTGCGCCAGCGCGCCCAGGAGCGCGGCCTGACCCTCAACGAGTATTCGCTGTCCCGGATCGAGGGTGGCGACGTCGTTGCAGCTGGGACCGAGGAAGCGATCTACGAGGCTTTGGATCTGCCTTGGTTCACCCCCGAGGTCAGGGAGGGGACGGGGGAGATCAAGTCAGCCCTCGAAGGGAATCTCCCCGATCCGTTCGATGTCTCGATGCTCCGCGGCGACCTCCACGTCCACAGTGACTGGTCAGGGGACGGTCGGTCCAGCCTCGATGACATGCTCGGCGCTGCGCTTGATCGTGGTCTTGAATACGTCGCTGTCACGGACCATGCCGAGGACCTTGCGATCAACGGGTTGTCGAGGGAACGTGTGCTTGAGGAGCAGGCCGTACTCGTCGAGGCGAGGAAGCGGTTCCCCGAGCTCACGATCCTGCACGGTGCCGAACTCAACATCGGTCCCGACGGTTCGGTCGACTACGACCCCGAATTCCTCGAGGTGTTCGACTTTGCCGTGGCTTCGATCCACAGCCGCTTCGACCTTGACGAGGACACACAGACCGAGCGGCTTGTCACCGCGATGCGCAATCGCGCGGTCACGGTGATCGGTCATCCGTCCGGGAGGAAGATCGGTCGTCGTCCGGGGGTCCGGTTCGACATCGACGTGGTGGCGAGAACCGCTGCCGAAACCGGTACGGCGCTCGAGATCAACAGCCACCTGCAGCGGCTGGATCTGTCAGCGTCGCACCTACGGACGGCGGTGGCCATCGAGGGCGTGATGTTTGCGGTGTCGACCGATGCGCATCACACGACGGAAATCGCAAACAGCCGCTGGGGGGCAGCCCAAGCCCGCAAAGGCTGGATCCCCGCCGACCGAGTAGTGAACACCCTGCCGATCGGAGAGTTCGAAGCATGGATGGC
>CAZDIQ010000004.1:0-51630 GCA_964505525.1 uncultured Acidimicrobiaceae bacterium
ATCCGGATGCCGCGGTCGCATCCAACCTTCGCTTCGGTTCAGACGGCTACTAGCACTCCACACCCCCCGACCGTCCCGGTCACAAGCCCGCCGCGTCAGATGTAGCCGTTGGTTTCGAGCCATCGCAGCGACACGTAACCCCACGTCGGCGGCAGGAAGAACGTCACGGCCCGGTACATGATGGTTGCGGGATACGCGACGGACCCATCCACGCCTGCAGCAATGAGCAACCCCGCTATGACCGCCTCCTGGACCCCCATGCCTCCGGGGGTCGGCGCGAGGCCACCGAGCAGCGATGCGGCAACGACGATCACGAGTGACGTGGCAAGCGAGATACCGGGTCCGTACGCAAGGACCATGATCGACAGCGTTGCACCCAGTATCAGTTGCGACCCGAAATTGCTTCCGAACAGCGCCATGGCCCTACGCGGTTCGTGGAGCAGCACGGCGAGTGCACCGCCCGCCTCCCTGAGCACAGCAATGACCTTCGTGCGCCACGACCGCACAATGAGCACCGCGATGAGCCCACCGAGGATCAAGGCGACGACGATGATCACGACCTCCGCGTTGAGGCTGGTCGTCGAATCAGGTCCCTGGGTGAAATCGAGGTCACCGAGGGCGAAGGCGAGCACGAGAATCACGACCTGGACGATGAACCCCGTGAAACTGTCGAGCGCACCCTGGGTTATCGCCGTCACTGCCGAGACCCCGAACTTCGTCAGGTAGGCGACGTTGGTGGCGATCCGACCGGCCATGCTCGGGACCGCCAAGCCGATGAACTGGATCGCCGATTGCAGGACGATCGTCGGTCGCAGGGGAATCGGGGTGCTCACGGCGGCGATCAATGCCGTTGCGTTGGGTATCAGGATCAGCTGTGCGCATATCAGACCGGCGATCGCGAGTCCCCAGTTCCCGTTCTTGATGGTGTTCCACGTCGCGGCGAGGTCGACACCACCGAGCTGCTTGATCATGAAGTACACGGCGAATGCGACAAGTCCGAAGGTGATCAGGTTCCGAGCACTCACTCGCCGGAGTTCGACACGTTCGGGCGCCTCGACGCCTGTGGCCGCGGACACAGCGTCACTGACCGACTGGATCAAGGCCTTCGGCTTGTCGATGGCCTTGCGTGTTTGGGGACTGATGGCGGGGACCTGGATGTACCCGAGCACGTCTGCCAGCTTCTCCGCCCCAAGGCCACGCACGGCAAGGTCGACCGACCGTTCCTCTCCGATCAGGATCGACATCGACACGAGAAGTTCGGCGATGTCACTCCCGAATCCACGGGCATCACCGAACAGCGATCCGGAGTCGAATTCGATGAGCACCGGCATGTCGCCTGCAAATGCGACGTGTTCGGTCCGCAGTGAGCCATGGGCGATGCCGGCTTCGTGGAGACGATCGACTTCCTGCCACAGCCTGACGTATGCCTCGTCTGGCACCTGTCGGGCGTCGAGCTCGGACAATGCAATGCCGTCTCCGGAGGTGACAAGGACGGCGTCGTCGTCGGGTGACACACCCGCGAGACGGACCTTTCTCGACGACACCCCGGCTTCACCGGCCATCATCGTCATGAGCGCCTCGTGCTCGACCTGCTGGAGCCGAGAAATCGTGAATACGGGACCCGCGTCCTTGTACCACACGAATCGCCACGCCTTGACAAAGAACTGCGCATCGCGGGCATCACGCCCGTACACCTTGATGTGCACGGGATCACCGGTCGCATCGGTCCCGGTGAACGCCCTCGCACCCCAGCCCTGCGTCGACGAGAGGGCCAGATCGTCGAGATGCACACCGAAGAACGCGAGATCGTTCTTCAGCCGATCAATCGACGGATATCCCGCGGGTGACCCGAAGAAGGCAAGAATCGAGCCGCCGGCGATGAAACCCAGACCGATCCCGCCGAGAGCATCAGAGGGCAAACCGAGCCCGATGCCCATACCTGCCACCGCAACCAGGCCGAGCAGGGACCACCCCATGAGTCGTACGGGACGCACGAGGTGAGGGCCGACAGCCGATACAGCGGCTGCAAGGATCGCGACACGAACTATCGGGAACGACGAGAGGTTGCCCGTGTCGAGGAACTCGGGAAGGATCGCCGGCCATGCGCCGTTCACGAAGTGAGCGGACAACGCGGCAAGAGCCATTGCGGCCGCCGCCGACATCACAATCCTGCTCGCTACATCCCATCGGGGGTGTCGACGCACGACGGCTGCGAGTAACAACCAGAGGATGAAGATCAATCCGGCTGCGTACACCCATGCGAACGCCTCGTTGATCCACGACGGAATGGCATCGACAAGTCGGCCGAACTCTTCTTCGAACGAGTGTTGGCGTTTCGCATACCAACCGTTCGTGATGACGAGGAAGACGCCGAACACGATGAGGGTCGCGTCACCGGCTCGGCGGACGAGGTCGAGACCGGAACGTTCGATGAACAGGCGCGATTCCCTCGCTGACCCCTTCGTCAGAACACCAGATTCACCTTCGACCATGATGCCGAATCCCGATCAAGCTTCCAGACTCCTGCGTCGATCGCCACACACTACCGCGAAGGCCGTATCCCCATGTGGCTCGCTGAATGGCATCTGGCCGTTGCAAGGGAAGGGGCGAGCCTATTGACCGTCGGCTACTTGCCAGCCGCCATGATCCGGCCGCGGATGAATTTCAGGATCGCGAGCAGAACGATGGCACCGATGATCGAACCGATGATCCCTGCTGGGCGAAGCTTGAATCCGTCACCCCAAATCAGGTTGGCAGCGAGCCCACCTGCGAATGAACCGAGAATGCCGACGATGAATGCCTCGGTCCAGTCGATCTTCCAATCGGGGTACACGACCTTCTCTGCCACCCATCCCGCAATCATGCCGATGAGTATCAGCGCCAGAAGAAAAAACATGTTCGAATTCCCCTTGTCCTGCAAGTGCTCGTGCCCGAACGAGTCTACCCGATGTCGTCATCCACCCGTGGTATGCCACCAGGTGGATTCGACGCCATCACCCCGCTCATGCTGATGCAATCGTGTGTACGCTTCGTCCATGGTTCAGGCATACGTACTCATCCAGACCGACGCGGGTCGAGCGTCCGAGGTCGCGGCGGCCATTGCGAAAATTGAAGGTGTCACCTCGTCAGAAGCGGTGACAGGACCCTACGACGTCGTCGTCGCGGCAACCGCCGATGACGTCGACGCCCTTGGCCAACTCGTGGTCACCAAGATCCAGCCCGTCGAGGGGATAGATCGGACACTCACGTGTCCGGTCGTCCGGATCTAGGTCGCTCAGCCAAAGGGGTTCTCGAGAGGCGGACTATCTGTCCGCGAGCTTCGCCCGTTCGGCATGCCGGTCGAAGGCTGCCCGCACCAGGTGGGAGCAGAGTTCCTCGTAGGTCATCCCCGACGCAAGCCACATCTTCGGGAACCCTGAGATCGAGGTGAAGCCGGGCATGGTGTTCGCCTCGTTGAACAGGAATCGCTTCGCGGCCGTGTCGTAGAAGAAGTCGATCCGTGCGAGTCCGGACAACCCGAGAACGTCGAACAACGCTTCGGCCATGGCTCGCACGGTCCTTGCCCCGTCCTCGTCAAGGTCGGCAGGAGCGACACACTCGCTCGCGTCGTCGTCGTACTTGGCATCGTATGTGTACCACTCGGCTGCAATCACGATCTCGCTCGGCACCGATGCCTTCGGACCGTCGAGGACAGCGACCTCGATCTCCCGACCCACGACGGCCTGCTCGACGATGACCTTCGTGTCGTATCGGAACGCATTCGCGATCGCTCCACCGAGATGCTCTGGTTTCTTCACCTTTGCGATCCCCACCGATGATCCTTGGCCCGAGGGCTTGACGAACACGGGGAAACGCAGGCCCTTCTCGAGAGCCTTGAGCACGCGCGACTCGTCGATGTCCCAATCACGGCGTCGGATCGAGCGCCATGGGGATGTCGGGATTCCCGCAGCATCGGCGATCCTCTTGGTCAGATCCTTGTCCATGCACACGGCGCTTGCTCGTACATCGCACCCGACATACGGGATGTCGCACACCTCGAACAGGCCCTGAACCGTCCCGTCCTCCCCCTTCGGCCCGTGGAGCACGGGGAACACGACATCGAACTCGACCTGCTGACCCCCCACCTGGAGAACCCCGTCGGGGACGGTGAATGTGACGGGTCGTCCTTCGGCGCGGAAGGGGCGGTGGCTGATGTCTGAGAGGAACCACTCACCGTTGCGGTCTATGCCTACCGCGATGACCCGGTGCCCGGCATCCACAAGGGCATCGTGCACCGACACCGCCGAATCACACGACACCTCATGCTCGGATGACTGACCGCCGAAGAGAAGAAGAACTCTGGCCATGCTTCGAGATTACCGTGTGAGCGGATATCTCAAGGGATTCCACGCCCGAGACCACGCACCGACCAAAGGCAACGCACACATGACCGAGTACCGCTCGCGGGTCATCCGAATAGGTCTCATCGTGTCGTGGCTTGCCTTGGGTACCTTCATCGTGTGGGGTCTCACGAGATCCTCCGAGAACCGGGCAGGAGTCCTCCTCGTCGGCATTGGACTCATCGCTGCGCTTGGCGTCCTTTCGTTGACTCCTTGGGCACGTTCGTTTGCTTCCGGCATTGCTGATTGGCTGATTCTCGGTTGGTGTCTTGCCGCACTGCTCGCCCAGCTCGTGGTCGAACTCAACGGATCACACATCCCGAGCGGGGTGGGTTTCCTCCTCATCCCCTTCTTCGCCGCCGCAACGGCAGCCGCAATCCCGGTGCTCATTGCCGTGGAGCTCGCATCCCTCGGCGCCTACTGGGTGGCACTCGGCGAAGCGAGCGGATACTTCGCGACATCGACCTTCACCGCGCTCGTCGTGTTCACCGCCGCAACCATCTTCATCCTCCTGATGTCCACCATGGTCCGCTCCCAGATCGAACAGTCGACAGTCCAATACGCCGCACTCGCCGAACGCGAAGCTCGCCTCGCGTCGGAGGAACAGGAACTGTCCCGTCTCTACGACGTCTCGCTCGCGATCGGTGCGGGCACGAAACTCAACGAGGTGCTCCCAGAACTGGTCGGCCGGGTGGCTGAGGCCGTGCATGGTCGCGTCGGTCTTGTGATGCAGTACCAACCCGAAACCGACGAACTCACCCTGATGTCACCGATCTGGGTGGCAGGCCATACCGTCACCGCCGATGAGCTGACCGTGACGCTGACGGAATCGGGCTTGGCACAGCGCGTATTCGTGTCCCAGGAAGCTGCGATGATCAACGACTTCGACGCGGTCACCACCGTCGACAGGCTCGCCACCGAGCTCGACGCCAAGCGACTCGCCGCCGTCTCGCTGAGGATCGAGGAGCGGACGATCGGCGTGCTGCTTGTCGGTGACAAACGCGAACCCTTCTCCGACAGTGACCTCAAGACGCTCGAATCACTCGCAGCCCCCGCCGCCTTGGTGCTGAATCAGATGACACGATACGAGGCGGCCCGGGTCTCGTCCGAGAAGATGGCCGAGGTCGCCCAGATGAAGACCGACTTCGTATCTGTGGTCTCACACGAGCTCCGCACACCCCTCACGTCGATCATCGGGGCACTCAGCACACTTCGACGCCCCGAGCTGAGACCCAAGGATGCTCGGGCGAGCCAGCTCATCGACATGGCCTCGGATCAGGCGAATCGCCTTCGCACCCTCATCGAGGATCTCCTCGTGATGTCGAGGCTTGAAGCAACATCGCTGCCGGTTCGCCCTGTTGTCATCGACCTTGACCGATTCCTGACCGAGACACTCGCACCGATCTCGGGGACAGGAAACATCACCGTCGAGGTCGAGCCTCAGGACGCGACAGTGACTGCAGACCCGGACCATCTCGCACGCATCGTCACCAACCTCGTCGAGAACGCACTCAAGTACGGAGGCGACAGCGAGATACGGGTCGAGAGCGTCACCCGTCCGTCGGACGTGCGGATCTCCGTCATCGACCACGGTCCTGGGATCCCGTACGAGAAGCACGCGGTGATCTTCCAGAGATTCACCCAACTCCAACCGAACGCAACGCGGTCGCGGGGTGGTGCTGGCTTGGGACTGTCCATTGTGAAGGGACTCGCAGAAGCGATGAACGGTCGGGTGTGGTACGAGCCGACGGTCGGCGGTGGGGCAACGTTCACGGTGTCGCTTCCCGTCCGGGCGACACCTCCGGCGGATGCGCAAGGGGACGCGGACATCATCTGACCGATCGGGACACTGCCCCCAGTCAGTTGATTCGCCGGGTCAGCTGTCGAGACCCTCGTGTTTGCCTGCGGCGTTGGAGTGGAAACCGCCGTCGACATGGATGATCTCGCCCGATGTCGACAGAGCGAAATCCGACATCAGCACACACGACATCTTGGCCACGGGATCCGGATCGCGGGGATCCCAACCCAGTGGTGCGCGGACCGACCACAGGTTCTCGTACTGGGTGAATCCGGGAATCGACTTTGCGGCGACCGTACCGAGCGGACCGGCCGAGACGAGGTTGACACGTATGTTCTCCTCACCGAGATATCTCGCCAGATACCGATTGACCGATTGCAACGCCGACTTCGAAACGCCCATCCAGTCATAGCCCGGCCACGCGACGGAGTTGTCGAAGTCGAGACCGACCATCGCCCCTCCACCCGCCTTGTTGAACAGTGGTCGGAGCCCGACGGCGAGGGTTTTATAGGAGAATGCCGAGGTGAGGAATGCCGTTGATGCGGACTCGGCCGGCGTATTGAGAAACTCACCACCGAGAGCATCCGCCGGTGCAAAGGCGATGGCGTGGAGCGCACCGTCGAGACCACCCCACTCGGCGTCGATTGCTGCCACCAGGGCGTCCATGTGGTCGGGATCGTTGATGTCGAGTTCGTGGACCTCGGCGGGTTCTGGCAATCGCTTTGCGGCTCGCTTGGTGAGCGACATCCCGCGACCGAAACCCGTGACGACGACCTTGGCCCCCTGCTCTTGTGCGACCCTGGCCGTGTGCCATGCAATCGAGTCGTCCGTCAGGACGCCCGTGACAAGGATGCGTTTTCCCTCAAGCAATGCGACTTCCCTTCGTTTCTACACATGACACTAGACGGACTGGCTACGACACATTCTGCCAAGCTCTGAGACCGAGCCCCATGACGAAGAGCAGCAGAAGGCCGTACGTCAGCGCAGGACGCTTCGCCATGGCCGATCGATACACATACGCCAGGGTCAGTGTGACCGCGATGACCACACCGTAGAAGACGTGGAACGAGTTACCCGGTCTCAGATCGTTGGTGTAGAGGATCACACCGGCACCGATCTGGATGAGCATGGCACCGATCGCCACGACCCTCGCATAGGTGAACCAACGACCCGGCTCACGCTTCATGACCGCCAGGGTCAGCCCCCACGCACCAACGAGCCCGGTCGACACGACAGCGACATAGAACCATTCCTCGTGAAAACGCAGGACGGTCGTCAAGTTCATCACGGCTCCGGTATGTGGGCTACCGGCCGACGATACCGGCCGCCAAAGCGGTAGAGGCATCGACCCCACGGTACGATCGACCCATGATCGAACTCCATCCCCACGACATGGCCCACGGCGGCGAGGCCGTTGCCCGCAAAGACGGCAAAGCGCACTTCGTTGCGGGTGCCATGCCCGGCGAGGTCGTGCGAGGTACGGTCGTTGAGGACAAAGGATCGTGGGCCCGTGTGGCGCTTGTCGATGTCGTCGAACCGGTACAAGGGCGTCGAACGCCTCCATGCCGACACGCACAGGCGTGCGGGGGATGTCAGTGGCAGCATGCCGATGAGTCGCTCCAGCGCGAGTGGAAGCGCCAAACGGTCATCGGTCAGCTCGAACACCTCGGTCGGATCTCAGAACCCACCGTCAACGAGACGGTCACCCCGTCGAGCGGCTTCCACTACCGCAATCGCATGGATTTCCACGTCGTCGATGGGAAACCGGCCCTGTACCGCGAACGATCGAACGACCTCGTGCCGCTCGATGAATGCCTCCTGCTCGCACCACCGATCCAGGAGATCTTCGACCGCCTCGGCGACCTCGGTGACCTACGGCGTCTGACGTTGCGGTGCGGGGTGAACACGGGGGACGTGGTGCTGATCGTGGAGGGCGATGTGCCCGACTCGATCCTCGACCTCGGTGTGCCGGTCGTGAGGCAGGATCGCAATCGCCTCGAACCACTCATCGGCGTGGCCACCCTCACCGAGATCGTCGACGGCGTCAGATTCGAGATTCCACCGGAAGGATTCTTCCAGAACAACACGGCAGGAGCAGAGGCGCTCGTCGATTGCGTGCGACAGGCCCTCGAGGTCGCCGGGCACGAGACATTGCTCGATGCGTATTGCGGTGTCGGATTGTTCGGCGCCACAGTCGGACGCGATGCCGCCAGGGTGCTCGGCATCGAATCATCCGAGCGTGCGGCTGCCTTTGCGCGGCGGAACCTTCAGGCCGCGGGAATCGATGCGAAGGTCATTGCAGGTTCGGTCACGCAGGACATCGAGTCGTTCGACGAGTACTGGGACGTTGCAGTCGTCGATCCACCGCGCAAGGGGCTGACCGAACGCGGCGTTGAAGCCATCACGTCGGGAATGCCACGAAGAATCGCCTATGTGTCGTGTGACCCGGCCTCGTTCGCACGCGACGCGCGGACGCTCGCGGCGTACGGGTACGACTTCGTGTCGGCGACACCGGTCGATCTGTTCCCACAGACCTTCCATGTCGAGATTGTCGGACGTTTCGACAGGCAACCACTCGGGGACGGATCCCAAGCCGAGTAGCGGTTACATCTGCTCGAGGATCTCGGCCCGCTTCCGCTCGTACTCGTCCTCGGAGATCAAGCCCTCGTCCCGCAGCCCGGCAAGCTTGCGGATCGCCTCGGCGGCATCATCTCGTGGTGGCGTCGGCTGTGGAGCCTGAGGCGGCTGGGCGACCGGTGGCGGTGCTGCGTGAGGATTCGACGACAGCGCGATGGACCGCGCCTCGCGTGTCTTGTAGAGCAGGGCCTGGAAGGTGTCGGGGTGCGGGATGTTCGTGAACGGACTCTGCCCGGTGACACCAGCCGATTCGACCACGAGGTCACCGGCACCGACGATCCGCTCGATCATCGACTGGGAGAAGTTCACATTCGTGATCCGCTCGAGCGGGATCTCGATCCCACGCTGGGCGACGAGACCCGAACGCGTCATCAGGCGTTCCGTCGTCAACACGTACCGGGTGAACCACCAGTCGACGATCGGTCGCACGACGAAGAATGCGAGGATCCCGACGGCGATGAGGACTCTGACCCAGAACAGCCAGTCGACGTACTTCTCGATGATGCCGAACACGATCGCAACAGCCAATCCCCAAAGGATGGGAACGAACAGCATCTTCCAATGCGATCGGAAGGATGTGACGACGGTCTCGTTTGCGGTGAGTGAATCTTCTGGCCAAGGCATCGCGACATCGTAACCAATCCACAACAGCGTGGTGCGGATATACCGGGGAATATTCGGGGATGCATCGGGGTCGTGACGAGTCCCGCCGTGCCAGGACCCCAGACGCGAGAAACCCCAAGGAAGCCGAAGCCCCCTTGGGGTGTTCTCATGCCTTTCCTTGTGGTCTTTCGACCTCCGGTCCGGCATCCCGCCGACGTTGCCGCCTGCGGAATCCAGATGCGAACCTAGACCCGCACCTGTGCCTTCGTGCTCCCCCGCTTGCGTGAGCTTGCGGGCTTGGGCTTGCGCCCGGCACCCGAGGGTGCCGCCTTCCGGCTGGTCCCTTGCGGGACCTCCGAAACCGTTGCCGGCTCGGAAACCGTCTCCTGGGCCGCATCCGGTTTTACCCGGTCACGGCGCCTCGGGCTTGCGCCTTCGGCATCCTGGTGACGTCCACCTCCGGTTGCCCTTCGGTGGCTGATCCGGGTTGCCCCGTCTCAGTCCTGGAACAATGCCACGATTCGGGGGCTACCGCAACCTGGAAGGCTTCTTGGTTTTCGCGAACAAGCGTTGTTTTTCGCGGTCGACCCGGAAACGGTCCGTGGTGGCGCGAACACGCATGGGGGATCGACCTGCGAGCGGCTCGGGGAACGCTTGTACGATTCGGCGGTGCCCATCCGTATCGTCCGCCCAGTATTCGCCATTGCACTCGCTCTCCTGATCCCCGCCTGTGCGTCGAACGATGGGTCGACCGGGATCGTGACCGCCCCTTCGTTCACGCTCTCCGCCGATGGCATAGGGGACCACCGCGTCGGCGATCCGTTCGAACTGGTGAGCGCAGATCTCGAGGAACGATTCGGGGGCACCGATGTCGACTCGTTCGACGAGACCACCGAGGTGTTCGTACCTGCGTGTGATGGTGCGATCACGAGGCTCCAGAGTTGGGGCAACCTGATCGTGCTCTACACCGGCGACGCAGATGACCTGAGGCTCGCAACATGGACCTATGGGTTCGATCCGATCACAGGGTCGAGCGAGGACGTGCGCCAACTCAACCTCAAGACGGACAAAGGGATCGGGTTGGGCGCCACCCGGGCAGAAATCGAAGCCGCCTACGGATCAGACGCAGAGTTCACAACCTCGCAAGCCACCGGCGGCGAGTTACTCACCATCCGGGGTCCGGGCGAAGGCCACCTCCAGGGCCGCCTGGCCCCCGAACTCACACTGATCGAGCTAGCCCCGACCTGTGGATGACGGCCTGCGGCCTTCGGCGGCTGCGCCGCCGAGATTCAAGATCCAAGATTCAAGAGGCGTTCGCTTACCGCTATCCGAATGGCGAATACCGAAAGGCGAATGCCGAATACGGAGTACCGAATACCGATTCGGTCCATCATCCGTCATCCATGATCCATGATCCAAGAGGCTGAAAGCTGAAAGCTGAAAGCTGATGGCTGAAAGCTCAAACCAAGAAGAACCCCGAGGAAGCTTGGCCGAAGCCTCGCCCTCTCGGGGTTCTCCACGAGTCGACTTGCGTCATCTCGTACCGGACCTCCCGTGGTTTCCCACCGGATGCCCGGAAAGTGTCCTGTCGGCTGCCAGCGTAGCCGTCACGTCCGATAGGACTGCCTCGGACCGAAGTCCTCAGCCGGTTCGTCGAAGGCTGGGCTCCCTCTTCGAACCATTGTCACCGCCGAAGCGGGACCCGGCCCCGGTTGCCCGGGTGGATCGACCGAAGTCTCTCCTTGCCGCACTCTCCGGACTTGCGCCCTTCAAGCTTTCGAGAAGGTAGACGGGCCCCCGACGCATGGTCAACCCATAGCGCTGGTTCGTTTTCGCGGGGTAGGTCGACTTTTCGCGGAGCACCTCGCGGCCTTCCGCAGGCGATGCAACACGGTCCATGGTGTCGCGACCGCAGCCGAAATCCGGTCACGTCCGCGGTTCCCATTCCTGTCACACCGCAGCGGTATGGTCACCCCATGACCGCCATCGACACAGATCGCACCCCCCTCGCCTCGCTGTCCCCTTCGCGTGCGAGCGACTTCAAGCAGTGCCCCCAGATGTACAAACTGAAGTCGATCGACAAGATCCCGACGGAGCCGACCGTGCACCAGGCGCGCGGGACGACCGCCCACCTCGCCCTTGAGCGGCTGTTCCAACTACCGAGGGACGAGCGCACACCCGAGCAGTTGTACGACCTGTTCCGAAGCGCATGGGCAGAACTCAAGACCACCGAGTATCCGAACCTGTTCGAATCGGTCGAGGAAGAGCGCGCCTGGGGTATCGAGGGGATGCAGCTGCTTGCCGACTACTTCACCGTCGAGGATCCCACGTCCTTCGACCCGAGCAAGCTCGAGATGAACCTCGAGGTGCCACTCGGCGAAATGACCATTCGCGGCATCCTCGACCGCATGGAGGAGATCACCGAGATCGGCGACGACGGCTCCGAACGGACCCTCCTCGTAATCACCGACTACAAGACGGGCAAGGCGCCACCCGAGCGCTATGCGACGAAGGCCTTCTTCGCACTCAAGATCTACGCACTGTTGATCCGAACGGTCGAGGGTCACACGCCCGACAGGATCCGACTGTTGTACCTCAACGGACCCACGGAATACACGCTCGAGATCAACGACAGCCAGCTCGATGCGATGGACAAGCAACTCCACGCCCTGTGGGGAGCCATCAACAAAGCGATCGAATCCGACGACTGGCCCACCAACGAGTCCGTGTTGTGCGGCTGGTGCGACTTCAAGGACACCCTGTGCCCTGCCTTCAACAGCGAGACCGACATTGCGATCAACCGTGCAAGGATCCTCTCGCAGGTCGAACTGCTGAGCAGTGCCAACGGCGACGACACGAACGGTGAAGATCCGACGCCGACAACGACGCCGACATCGACTGCGGCTCTCGATAGCACCATCGAAGAGCCTGAACGCACGGCCGAGGCCACCCGTTGACCACACAAGCCGTGGTGCCCGAAACACGGGTCGATCCCGACGACTGGTCGCTGCATGTCGACCCTGTCCCCCACCCACAGATCGTCGTCGGTGGGCCGGGAACAGGCAAGACCGAGTTCCTGTGTCGCAGGGTGGCTGCCGCCGTGTCGAACGGCTCACCACCCGGATCGATCGTCGTGCTGACGTTCTCACGGTCGTCGGTGAACGACATCCGTACCCGACTGTTCGCTGCACTCGGGTCAGCGTCGTATCAGATCCAGGTGTCCACGTACCACTCACTCGCAAACCGGCTCGTCGAGGCGAACCACACGGCACTCGGTCGTTCGGTGGCCCCAAAGGTTCTCACGGGGCCCGAACACGAGCAGTTCGTGTTGGACGTCCTTCAGAAGGAGGATCCTCAAGACTGGCTCCCTGCGTACCGCCGGATCCTCGGCACACGCCCCATGGCATCGGAACTCACGGACTTCATTCTGCGTTTCCACGAGCAAGGAGGCGAGGTCGCCGATCTCGAGCGATCGGGAGTGCCCGAGTGGAAGGGCATCGGGGCGTTCGTGCGTCGATACCACGAGGCCCTCGGATCAGCCGACCGAACCGACTACGGCAAGCTCCTCAACGATGCCGTCCTTCTCATCGCAAAAGACCCGTCCATCGTGGCTGGGTACAAGCATGTCGTTGCCGACGAATACCAGGACACCTCGCCGATACAGGCACAACTCCTGTTCGCGCTCGCAAGGAACAGCGGATCCCTCACCGTCGCAGCCGATCCGTATCAATCGATCTATTCGTTCAGGGGAACGGATTTGGAGAACGTGCTCGATTTCCCGTCGAACGCCAAGGCTGCCCTCGGGATCGACGCAGACCGCCTTGTCCTCACCACATCGTTCCGGGTGCCAGATGAGATCCTCGCTGCCGCCGTGAACGTGACGGGTCGGGAACTGCCGGGAGCGGCAGGCAAGGTCTCGAGTGTCCGCGAACGTGGCACTGTCGACACCCACGTGTTCGACAATCCCGATGCGGAGAGCGAGTGGATCGCCTCCGACATCGAAAGGGTCCACCTCGCCGACGGGGTACCTCTCGGTGCCATCGCGGTGTTCACCCGCGCCGCGGGCGATTTCCAGTCCCGGCTCGCAACGTCGTTGGAACGGCGTGGCATCGCACACAGCCTCACGGTCGAGCAACTCGACGACCAACCCGTCGTGCGATTCGTATACGACCTCGTCTCGGTGGCCGCATCCCCGCAGGACACCGACACGATCGAGGCAATGCGCGGCATCCTCCTCGGACCGTTCACGGCGGCTGCACCGGGGACCGTCAATGACATCGTGCGCAGATTCGATGCAGGTGAACCTTGGCACGTCGCCATATCGGCAGGGCTCCCCCGAGCCAAGGATCTGGCGGGACTCCTGCACGACACGCAGTGGGCAACACACCACCGTGCCCAGGACGGACTGTGGGAGTTGTGGAAACGGCTTGCATCGCTTCGCGTCATAGCCACCGATGACACCCGCGTTGCAGATCGCAGGGCATGGTCGGCGTTCTCCCAGAGCGTGGCCCGCCTCGCAGAGCGCACACCGCGTGCCACATTGCTCGACCGACAGCGACTCTCGTCAACCTCGGAAATCGAGGCAGACGCGCTATTCGACTTCCGCTCGACACGGTCAGAGGGTGTCACGATCGGGACGTTGCACCGTTCCAAGGGGACGGAGTACGACGTCGTGTACATCGCCCACGCGATCGAGGGTCTGCTTCCTGACCTGCGTTCCAAGGACTCACTGCTCCGAACGAGGTTGCTGAACCCCAAATTGCCGGAGGATCCCCTCGAATATGTGCAGTTCAGGCTGAACGAGGAGCGCAGGCTCGCCTACACGGCCATGACACGGGCAACCAATCGAGTCGTGTGGACCGCCACCGAGATCGACAGTCCTTCCCAGCAGCTCGAACCGAGCAGGTTCCTGTCCCAGGTCGGTGAGCCCACCATCCCCACAAGGTTCGACAGACCGCTCACCCACCGCGGGTACGAGGCGATGCTTCGGCGACTCCTCAACGACCCGAAGGCTGGCGAGATCGATCGACTCGCAGCGCTCGCGATCCTCGGACGAGCGCCGGAGCACGGCTTTGTCGACCAGAGTCTGCGGTATGGCGTTGTCGAGAGGGGAAGCGACCGTGGGTTCGTCGAGCCGGACCATGTGACCTCCCCATCACAGGCCACCACCTACAACGAGTGTCCACGCAGGTATGCATTGGAGCGATACGCCACCAAGGCGGCCGCCGAGTCCGTCTACCTGCAGTTCGGGAACCTGATCCACAAGGTGCTCGAAGTTGCCGAGGGCACTGCTCTCGAGACGGGTCGTTCCAGATCCACTTTCGAGGAGGCATGCTCGGCTCTCGATGCTCAGTGGGAGGAACTCGGCTTCGGTTCCGATGCTGTGGGCGACGCCTGGATGCGCCGGGCAAGGTCCGTTCTCGAGGTGCTCTACACGAGATGGCCGACCTCGGCCGAACCCGTCGTGTTGGAGCGTGACTTTGCGACGGAGCTGGACGGGACCAGGTGGCGTGGCAAAGCGGACCGCATCGAGAGATCCGCGGGAAACCTGAGAATCGTCGACTACAAGACCTCGAAGACCGCCGCGACCGTCAAGGATGCTGAGGCATCGCTTCAACTCGGCTACTACATCCTTGCCGCCATGAACGATCCCGAACTGGCATCGATCGGCACCGTCACGGGTGCTTCGTTCTGGTTCCCTTCGGCCCCGCCGAACAAGCACTCGATCGTCACGCGGGACTTCGACATGGCGAACCTCGGGTCCGTGAGGGCACGTCTGGTGGAGATCGCAAGGGCGATCCAGGCGGAGGAGTTCGAGCCGATTGTCAACGACGACTGCGATCGCTGTGACTTCGTTGCGGTGTGCCCGGCCCGCAAGGAAGGCAGGGAGGCATTCGCATCGTGACGTTCAAGCCGACTGACGAGCAACGGCGCATCATCGGGTATGACCCGGTCCATCTGCGTGTGGCAGCGGGCGCGGGCACGGGCAAGACCACGACGATCGTCGAACGGCTCGTGCGATTCGTGGAATCCGGAGTGCCGCCGACGAGGGCACTTGGTGTGACGTTCACCGTCAAGGCATCAGATGAGCTACGAACCCGGCTCCGCGAAAGGCTCGAAACCGTCGGACACGGAGACGAGGAAGTCGAGGTCGCGACGTATCACGGCTTTGCGGCGTCGATCCTCGACGAATTCGGTCCACTCGTCGGGTACGACCCCACGTCGATGCTGCTTGACGACGGACAGCGCTCCGAGCTCGGCCACCTGGTATTGCGAGACCTTCCGACCACCTTGGACCTCACCGCCATGAAACAGCGCGTGGACGATCTGCTCGCGCTCAACGATGCGCTCGACAGAAACCTGCGCAAACCCGAGGATCTGTTCACCCTCGCCCCCGCAACGCCCGACCCCGATGGTCCGTGGCCCGCGCGACTCGAGCTCGCCTCCGCTGTCGGTTCGTACAAGGACCACAAGGCGCGTCTCGGGCTCATCGAGTTCGCCGACCTGATCGCCAAGGCAGTCGAGCTCGTCGAAACCGTACCCGAGGTGGCACACCAGCTCGCGCAACGGTACGACGTCGTCCTGCTCGATGAGTACCAGGACACGGACCCGGCACAACGTCTCCTCTTGACGACGATCTTCCAACCGAGTACTGCGGTGACAGCCGTTGGTGATACGGATCAGACCATCTACGAATGGCGCGGGGCATCCCTCGACAACTTCGAAGCGTTCCCGACGCACTTCCCACGCACCGACGGACAAGCGACCGAAACGCTGCCTCTGAGTCTGAACCGCCGTTCCGACAGACTCATCCTCGATCTTGCCAACAAGCTACGCGAAGAACTCCCCACGATCGACGGTTCCAAGCCGCTCGAGCCACGCGAAGACGCGGCATCCGGGAGCGCGATGACCAGTTGGTTCGCATCCGAACGGGACGAGGCGTGGTGGGTCGCCGACGACATCATCGCGAGACATCAGGCAGGGACGCCTTGGAGCGAAATCGCGATCCTCGTGCGCAAGCGGGCGTGGATTCCCCTTCTCGTGGCTGCCCTTCGCGATCGCGACATCCCGACCTCGGTCAGCGATCCCGGCACGCTTCTCCAGATCCCTGAGGTGGCAGACGTGCTTGCGTGGCTGCGCATCGTGTCTGATCCCGACGCTGAGGTGCCGCTCCTGCGGATCCTCACGGGCGGTCAGTACCGCCTCGGTCTCGCCCAGCTCAACCGGCTGCGGCTTCATGCGAGACGGATCGGTGCAACCACCCTCCTCGGCGCAGTGACACAGTGCGAGGAAGCAGAACTCGACGAGGCAACGACGCGTTTACTGACACGGTTCAGTGCCCTCCACGGCGACCTGATGCGGTACGCACAAGCGAACTCGGTCTCGAACACGATCAACGAGATCATCACTCGGATCGGTTTCTGGGACGAGGCCGCGGCCATGCGTGCAGGGGAGGCGACGACCGCCCGCCTCAACATCGCGAGATTCCTCAACATCGCCCATGGCTGGCGACCGATCGAGGGACGACCGACCGTCAGACGGTTCCTGCGATACATCGACGCGCTCAACGAGACCGGAAGGGAGGAAGCTCTCACTCCCCCGGTCCGGTCGGTATCGGATGCCGTGGAACTCACCACGATCCATGGTGCCAAGGGTCTCGAGTGGGACATCGTCTATCTGCCCGGTCTCCAGCGCGGCGACTTCCCGATGGCTCCGCGCAAGTACGACGATCCTGACTCGCATGCGACCGTGCTCCCCTACGAGCTGCGACTCGACCACGAGAGCCTCGCCGATGTGGCACAGGCGTCAGGCACGAATCGACGCCAGATACTCAAGGAGCGTGACCGGCTGAGCGAATACCGGTTGGCATACGTGGCCGTCACTCGGGCGAGGCATCATCTGTCCTTGTCGGGACATGCGTGGCAGGACAGCGTGACCAAACCGAAGGTGGAATCCCCGATCCTTGCGACGGCTCGGGAACTTCCCGGTGTGACCGAGGGCCGGTGGTGCATCGAACCCGGCGACAAGCCCGCACTGATGACCTTCGCCGACAAACCGCCACCGGACGATCCTTTGTTCCCCGATGGACCGGCCGGTGCACTGCGCGCCACGATCGACGATGCTGCGTGGGTGAGCAACCATCGACCCGACCTTTCCGACGCTGTCGCGACACGAGTCGACCAGCTTGCGCTCGAAATCGGTGATCTGGCCGAACCCCACGCCGACCCGACGGCACCGGCGTTCGCAACAGCGGTCACCAACCTCGTTGCCCTTGCCGAGTGTCCGCTGAAGTTCAAGTGGATCCACTACGACAAGATGCCCCGGCGACCATCCAAAGCTGCGACCGAAGGCACCGAATTCCACAGACGGGTGGAACTGCACAATCTCGGGGTGGCTGCCCTCGATGATGCATCACCGCATCTCTACGACGCCGTGTTCGAGGACGGCGACGAGGGGGACGGAGGGTTCGACGGCACGACCGGCGTTCCCCCGTGGCAGGTGTTCGAGGAGTCGAGGTTCGCCACAACCAAGTCCAGATTCACCGAGGTCCCCTTCGAGGTCGCGATCGGCCCCGGTTCCGTGCGCGGGAAGATCGATGCGATATACGAAGAGGAGCCGGGCCACTGGGAGATCGTCGACTACAAGTCGGGTCGCGCAAGCAGCAGTCCTGCTCGCATCGTGCAGCTCCAGGCATACGCGATTGCAGCCACCGACGGGGCATTTTCCATCGACCGCCCCGACAGCTTGACGACATCCTTTGCCTACTTCGGTGGTGGCGAGCTGGTCGAGGTGTCGCACGAGGTCGATGCATCGTGGCTCGACGACGCACGCTCGGACGTCGAGCGTCTGATGCATGTCGGTGCCGAGGGACCGTGGGACCCGATGCCTTCCGATGCGTGTCGGCACTGCGACTTCCGGATCCACTGCAAGGCGGGAAGTGAATGGGTGGCGAACAACCCGAGGCGCAGCTGAAGCGGATCAGATGATCGAGCCGTCGACGCTCTCGACGATGATCGTCACCGGTCCGTCGTTGGTGAGCGTCACCTGCATGTCGGCTCCGAAGACACCCTGCTGCACCGGGATTCCCGTTGTCGCCAGCGCGTCACAGAATTGCCCGACGAGCGGTTCGGCCACCTCGGGTATACCGGCCCGGACGAACGACGGTCGCCTGCCCCTGGTCACATCGCCTGCAAGCGTGAACTGGGACACGACCAACACGGATCCTCCGATATCGGTCACCGACCGGTTCATCTTCTGGTCGTCGTCACGGAAGATGCGCATACCTGCGACCTTCGCGGCGACAACCTCTGCGTCTCGTGCGGAGTCACCGGCGAAGACACCGACCAACACCACGAGACCGGGGCCGATCGCCCCCACCACTCGATCGTCGACCGTTACTTGCGCGTTCGACACGCGTTGGACTACCGCTCGCATACAACCCCTTGACGCTGGCTCAACCTACACTCGCCCGAATGATTCGGACCTTCATTCTCTCGTTCACGCGCGGCCTGCTCATGGGTGCCACGGACATCGTGCCGGGGGTATCGGGTGGCACGGTCGCTCTGGTCCTTGGCATCTACGGGCGACTCATCGCCTCCATCAGTGCAGGGTCCAAAGCACTCGGATCGCTGGTCAAGGGTGATTGGGGAGGATTCAAGAGCTGGCTCGGCAAGGTGGAATGGCCGTTCTTCATCCCCCTCGTCCTCGGCATCGCCACCGCGATCTTCGCCCTGGCACATCTGATTACGACGCTGCTGACAGACCAACCCGTGCTGATGGCTGCGCTCTTCGTCGGACTCGTCGCGGGTTCCGTCGTGATTGTCTGGGTGATGATCCGCGAACGGTCGGCAACGCTTGTCCTCATCGCGCTCGCCGCGGCCGTTACTTCGTTCGCCATCCTTGGTCTTCGATCAAGCACGAGCGAGGATGCGGTCACCCAGGTGGCCGATCCGGCGCTGTGGGTGTTCTTTTTCTCCGCAGCCATCGCAATCTGCGCCATGATTCTGCCCGGCATATCGGGTTCATTCGTGCTCGTCATGCTCGGCATGTACGGTCCGGTCCTCGCAGCCGTCAAGGACCTCGACATCGCGGTCATCGTGACCGTCGTATTGGGTGCAACACTCGGTCTGGCGCTCTTCTCCCAGTTCCTCAACTGGGCTCTCCACAACCATCACGACCTCGTGCTTGCCATCCTCGTGGGGCTGATGGGAGGGTCGCTGCGTGTCCTGTGGCCTTGGCCGCTCGGTGTCGAATCGACACACATGGGCACACCGGATTCGCAGGTCGGTCAAGCCGTCGTGATGGCAGTGATCGGCTTCGTGGTCGTGGTCGCCGTCTCCTGGACCGCCGCAAAGCTCGACCCTGAGGTCCAATTGAGCTCTGTCGCGGACTGAGAGCGCGGGGGTCCCGGGGAGAGTCACCCCTCCGTGATGATTCCCTGACCCATGAGCCGATCGACATCGCCCGCCGCCATCCCCCATGCCTCGAGAGCAGCCCTCGTATCGTCTGACGATGCCACCGAAGCGGAACCGCCATCGCGAGACGTCGGATCATCGGACGCATCTGCGAAACGGGGAGCCGGAGTCGGTCGCTGACTCCCTTCGATGCCGACCAGCGCCCCGCGCTGTGCATTGTGGGGATGATCCATGACCTCGCCCATCGACAGGACCGGGGTGACACAAGCGTCGGTCCCATCGAACACCTCCTGCCACTCGTCGCGTGTCCGTGAAGCGAACGCGAGCGCAAAGCGATCCGACAGGTCATCCCAATTGTCCTGATCGAACCTGTTCGGCAGTTCACTCTCGACCAGCCCGAGGCCAGAGACGAGCTGTGAGTAGAACTCGGGTTCAAGCGCCCCGACGGCCACAAACCGGTCATCGGAAGTCCGATACGTGCGATAGAACGGAGCGCCGCCGTCGAGCAGGTTGGCCTGGCGCGACTCACGCCACACCCCTGCTTGGGCAAGGGCACGGATCGGACCGAGCAATGTCGAAGCGCCGTCGACCATGGCCACATCCACCACCCGACCGCGCCCGGTCGACGCTCGCTCGACCAGCGCGGCAAGAATCCCAGCAACGGCGAACATCGAACCGCCGCCGTAGTCACCCACAAGGTTCAACGGAGGAATCGGTTGGTTCTCGGTCCCGATCGCTTCGAGCACCCCGGTGAGAGCGATGTAGTTGATGTCATGTCCTGCCATGGGTGCGTATGGACCATCCTGGCCCCACCCCGTCACCCGGGCGTACACGAGCCGGTCATTACGCGCCGCCACGTCCTCGGGGCCGAGACCGAGTCGCTCGAGGACACCGGGTCGGAACCCTTCGATGAGCACATCGGCATGCGCGAGGAGCTGCAGTACGGCTTCGACACCGTCAGGCTGCTTGAGGTCGATGCCGACCTTCGGGCCGGATTCCGTGCTCGTGCCGACAAGCCCTCCCGGCAGCGCGGAGCTGCTGGTCGGGCGTGTAACGGTCAGCACCGAGGCACCCATGTCTGCAAGCCACGAGCATGCGAACGGGACCGGTCCGATCGCTTCGAATGCCACCACGGACACACCCTCGAGCGGTCCGACACGACTCACAGACGAGACCAGCGCTCGACGACGAGTTCGAAGAATCGCGCTGCGTCGATGTCGAACATGACGGTCGCGTTCGGCTCCGAACCATCGTCGCGCACATAGGTGTTGCCGAGTGATGCGGCGTCCGAATGGTCGATGCCGACGGAGAGCCTCTTGCCGGTGAACAGCGACGGATCGATCAGATACGCAATGACGGTCGGATCGTGCATTGCAGCGCCGATCCAGCCGTACTTGTTGATGTCGTAGATCCCGTAGAAATCGATCATGCCTGCACACGCATTCGTGACCACCGACCCGACGGATCTCAGTTGCTCGACGGCTTCTGGTGGAAGGATCGCCTTGTGGGTCACATCAAGGGGGAAGATGGTCAGCGGAATCCCGCTGTTGAACACGATGGCGGCGGCATCGGGGTCGACGAACGCGTTGAACTCGGCGAGGTCCGTCGTATTGCCGGGTTCGTCGAATGCGCCACCCATCCACAGGATCTCCCTGATCTTCGGGATGATGGATCGTTCCTTGGCAATGGCCATGCCGATGTTGGTCAACGGGCCGACGGGGCAAAGCGTGATCGAGGCGTCCCCGCCCGACAGACATGTCTCGATGATGTGGTCGACTCCATGCATGTCCTGGACCGCCTGCCGAGCGGGCGGGATCTCCGCTCCGTCGATGCCGGTGTCGCCATGGACGTACTCCGCCGTGTATTGCTTGCGGATGAGTGGCAGCTCGCAGCCCCGGAAGACGGGGATGTCGCTGCGACCCGCGAGGTCAAGGAGCGCCAGGGCGTTGTCGGTCACGAGCGGTTGGGGGACGTTCCCCGCAACCGAGACCACGGAGACCAGCTCGATTTCGTCCGGTGACGCAACGGCGAGGTAGAGGGCAAGCGCATCGTCCTGCCCAGGGTCGGTGTCAAGGATGATCCGTCGCGGTTGTTCAGCCATTACCTGCCTCCTCGAATGTAAAGAGCGAACCTTGCTTCGTCACGACGAACAGCTCACCATCTGACCCGATACCGAATCCGGTCGGGTTTCCGAACGGTCCGACCATATCGCTCCAATCACGGCCGATGCCATGGCTCGAGATGCTCCGCATCAGACCGGTGCAATAGTCCGAGAAGAAGTACTGACCCGACAGGCTGGGGATGCGTGAACCCCGGTAGACGTATCCACCCGTGATCGAACACCCATCGAGGTGCCCGTACTCCGTGATCGGCACCACGAATCCCTCCGTCGAGCAAGTCGGGGACCGGAAGCATTCCGATCCCTCCATGATGCTCCAACCGTAGTTGAGGCCTCCTTCGGAAGCCGCGACGACGTTGACCTCCTCAAGGTCTGCCTCCCCGACATCGGCGATCCAGAGAGTTTCCCCGTCAAAGGCGAACCGCCACGGGTTCCTCAGCCCGATGGCCCAGATCTCAGGCTGGCCGTCCTGGCCATCCGCAAACGGGTTGTCGGGAGGTATCCCGTACGGTGAAACGCCGCCCGCGACGGAAATCCGAAGCATCGTCGCGAGGAGGGTCCCTGGGTTCTGTCCGTTGCCGTACCCGTCGCGCGACCCGCCACCGTCACCCATGCCGATCCACAGGTAGCCGTCCGGGCCAAAGGCGACCATGCCCCCATTGTGGTTGGAGTCTGGTTGGGCAATCGTCAGGATGGGGACCCTGGATGCAACATCGATCCTGCCGTTGATCATCGAGAACTGCTCGATGACGGTGTTGTTCTCGAGGTTGATGTAGTTGACATACACCAAGTTGTTCGCAGCGAAATCCGGGTGGACTGCGAAACCGAGGAGTCCCTGCTCTCCGGCGAACCTGACATCATCCCGGATGTCGAGCACGACCTCGTGGGCTCCCCCATCGGCCCGCACGACGCGACCCCGTTGTTCCACCACAAGGTCCGCACCGCCATCGGGAGCAGCCACGAGGAGCACCGGGTTGTCGAATCCCGATTCCACCTCGACGAGCCGGATCGAAACCTCGTCGAGAGGAATCGTCGTGGTTGTCGTCGTCGGACCGGCGGTCGTGGTCGTCGCCAGGCTCGTGGTCGTCGTGTCAGCCGTCGTCGCCGTGTCAGCCGTCGTCGTCGAGGTGATCGATGGACTGTCGGTCGTCGTGGTGCTGACGGATGCGTCATCAGAGCAGCCCACGACAAGGAGAGCTACGCCAGCCACGATGACTGTGGCCGCCAGCCGGCGCGTCACAGTCTGTTCAGCAGGTCGGAGATGAACACCGCTACGGCGCCAGGGTCCTCCATCGGGACGAGGTGGCCCGAGCCCGCAACGGTCACGGCGACTCCGTTGCCAGCCAGCGCTGCGATCTCCCGGTTCCTGTCGCCCGAGACAAGCCGATCCTCTTCTCCGACCATGACTGCCACAGGTCCGGGGAACGCGGTGAGGATGTCGGTCGTGTCGGGCCGGTCACGCATCCCCGCGAGGGCCGAAACGTACGTCTCGGTCCGGGTGCGTTCAATCATGGTCCGGAGCCTCGCCCTGACCTCCAGGGTGGCACCTTGCGCGAGCAACGCTGCGGTCAGCGGCGCCACGAGCGAGGTTGAACCTTCTGCGACCACCGCCTCTGCCTGGTTGTCGCGCCCCGTCCTGCCCTCGGGTGTGTCGGGTTCAGGTTTGGACCCGATGAGTCCGAGAGCATCGACACGCTCCGGCGAATCAGCGACCATGGCAAGAGCGACGTAGCCGCCCATCGACAGGCCGATCACCGTCGCGTTCTGCATCCCGGCATCGTCCATCGTGGCCAACACGTGGCGAGCCTGGGCGGCCATCGACAGATCACCGTCGGTCGGCCACGGTTCAGATCCGAACCCTGCGAGATCAGGTACGAGCACCGTGTGGGCCGCGTCGATGAGCGGCACCACGGTGGCGAATGCGGTCGCGTCAAGGGGATATCCGTGTATCAGAACGACGTTCGCCATGGGCGAAACAGTAATCGGAATCCGAAATCACACATTCGGGCACCCGGAGATTGTCGGCCGGGGCCGATACGGACGGTCACGCCTCGCCGTATGCCGCGTCTTCCTGGTTGCTGAGGAACTCGTATATCTCGACCATGTCGACGCCGGGAATCGTCTCGACCGGCATGGCTGCGAGCACGTGCGAGTTCGGACGGACCGATGGCCATGCATAGCCATTCCAATGTTCGGCCATCGCCTCGGTCACTCGGCGACAGCAGTTGCCATCGGGGCAGTTCGAGACACTCTTTCGCTCGGTGTTCCAACCGCGGAACCACTTGGCATCCTCGAACCTCACCCCCACCGTGATCGCGGCCACCTGCTCCTTGCCCGACTCGACGAACGTCGCACACCAGAACGATCCCGCAGAGGTGTCCGTGTACTGGTAGTGGATCGTGTACCGCGCATCCGAGAAGAACGCCTGTCGCGTTCCCCACTCGCGGCACAACCGCTGGCCCTCGATGGCACCCGCGGAATTCTTGGGGAACGGGACACCGTTGTTGGCGTACGCCTTCCAGATGATCCCTTGATCGTCCGACCGCACGAAGTGGGTCCGGAGATCGAGGTGCTCGGTAGCGAGATTGGTGAAGCGGTGTCCTGCCATCTCGTACGACACGAAGAATCGATCCTTGAAATCCTCAACCGAGAGATTGCGATCGGCCTTGGCGTCCTTGATGTAGGGGACCGCAGCCGTCTCGGGCATCAGCACTGCCCCCGCGAAGTAGTTGGCTTCGACGCGCTGGCGCAGGAACTCTCCGAAGTCGCTCGGATCCGGATGGTCGAGGGCGAAATGTCCGAGGGTCTGGAGAATCACCGACCGCGATTGCTCCGAGTCGAAGTTGTCCCTTCCGTGGACGAAGATCTTGCCGTTGCGGATGTCGGTCACGGATCGCACGGAGGCAGGGACCTGCGGTGTGCGAATGACCTTGAATCCGAAATGACTTGCCAGTGCGTTGAGATCCCCCTTCGACATCGCTCCCTGGCCCGAGTAGTCGATGGCCGACACCGCTTCGGCGGCCAGTGCCTCGATCTCGGCGAAGTAGTTGCCTCGTTTGGTCATCTCGGCGCGCAGTTCGGCATTGGCAGCCCTGGCCTCGTCCCGTGTGAACGGAGCTGCGGCGTCCTTGCCGCGAAGTTCGCCGTAGAGCCGCACGACGTGTTCGAGAGCGACGTCGGGTATGCGGCTCGTCGGCTTGAGGTACGGGAGTCCGAGCTCGCGATAGGCCTGGTCCTTCTGCGACTGCTCGATCGCGATCTCGAGTTCGGCACGCCGTGAGGGAGGCTCGACACTCATCAGATCGGCGACCGGCGTGTCGAGAGCCGATGCCAGGTCGTTGATCAGTCCGAGTTTCGGCTCCTTCTTGCCGTTCTCGAGAAGCGACAGGTACGGGGCTGGTTTGCCGACCAAGACGCCGAGTTCGTCGAGGGTCAGCCCACGCTTCTTGCGGTGATGCCGCACCCTGCGACCAAACATCATCGGATCAAGAGCAGCCACAATATCTCCAACTCGATAGCACTATCGATAATTCTGATCAATCTTACACCGGATTGAGTTTGCAATTCCGATATTTTTGGCGTTTCCTATTCAGGGACTCTCGGAAAGACGAACATGACACTGACCATCAACGGCGCTCTCCTCGACGGATTCGACACGGTGCTGACGCCCGAAGCATTGGCATTCCTGACGCGGCTCCACGAGCGATTCGATGAACCGAGACACGAAATGCTCGCTGCGCGCACCCGCCGCCAGTTGGCGCTCGACGCAGGTGAGCCGTTCGACTTCCTTTCAGACACCCAGCATGTCCGCTCCGCGGATTGGACGGTCGCCCCTCCCCCGCCGGATCTTGAGGATCGTCGGTGCGAGATCACGGGGCCGACGGACCGCAAGATGGTCATCAACGCGCTCAACTCGGGAGCCAGGGTGTTCATGGCCGACTTCGAGGACTCGAACTCACCGACCTGGTTCAACATGATCGACGGTCAGATCAACCTCCGGGACGCCATTCGCCGCCGCATCGATTTCACAGCCACCACCGGCAAGGCATATGCGCTCAACGACACGATCGCGACGCTCATGGTCCGTCCTCGTGGACTCCATCTCGACGAGCGCCACGTCCGGTACGGCGTGTCGAATGTCTCGGCTTCCCTCGTCGATTTCGGGTTGTACATCCACCACAACGCCCACGAATTGATCTCACGGAATTCGGGACCGTACTTCTATCTCCCCAAACTGGAGAGCCACCTCGAGGCCAGGTGGTGGAATGACGTCTTCGTGTTTGCCGAGTCGGAGCTCGACCTCGAACCCGGGACGATCAAAGCGACGGTCCTCATCGAGACGATCCCCGCGGCCTTCGAGATGGACGAGATCCTCCACGAACTGCGGGATCACTCCGCCGGGTTGAACGCGGGACGCTGGGACTACATCTTTTCCGTCATCAAGAAGAACAGGAACACACCCGGGCTCGTCTTTCCTGACCGTGGCCAGATCGGCATGACGGTGCCATTCATGCGGGCGTACACCGAGCTCCTCGTTGCAACGTGTCATAGGCGCGGTGCCCATGCCATGGGCGGCATGGCGGCATTCATCCCGAGTAGACGCGACGAGGAGATCAACAGGGTCGCCATGGCAAAGGTCGAGCAGGACAAGACCCGAGAGGCGAACGACGGTTGCGACGGGACGTGGGTCGCCCATCCCGACCTCGTCCCGATCGCAACGGCGGTCTTCGACTCCGTTCTCGGGAGCCGACCCAATCAGATCGACCGCAAGCGTCCCGACGTCGAGGTGACCCCAGCGGACCTCACGGACTTCACGGTTTCGGGAGGAACGATCACCGACGAAGGGGTCCGCCTGAACATCGACGTTGCCATCCGGTACATCGCATCGTGGCTCCAGGGCGTTGGTGCCGCAGCGATCTACAACCTGATGGAGGACGCCGCGACAGCCGAGATATCCCGCAGCCAGGTATGGCAGTGGATCCGATCCGATGCGGTCACCGAGTCGGGTACCGCCATCACGCCTGAACTCGTGAGCAAGATCGCTGACGAGGAGACGGACGCCATCCGCGCCGAGATCGGTCACGACGCATACGCGGCCGGGCGGTTCGACGAGGCACGACACCTGTTCGAGGAGGTAAGCCTCGCCACCGACTTCCCGAGCTTTCTGACCCTTCCCGCCTACGAGATCCTTGAACGATGAACACCATGACCAGGAGCCACACATGACCAACGAAGACCAGATCACGAAGAGAGCGAACGAGATCCGACACGACTGGGAGACGAACCCACGCTGGATGGGCGTGACGCGCGAGCACACCGCCGAGGACGTCGTCAAGCTCCAGGGCTCGTTCGTCGAGGAGCACACGATCGCTCGTGCCATGGCGGACAAGCTGTGGGACCAGCTCACCACCGAGGACTATGTCCCCGCCCTCGGCGCCATAAGCGGCGGCCAAGCGGTGCAGATGGTCAAAGCCGGTCTGAAGGCGATCTACCTGTCCGGTTGGCAGGTCGCTGCCGACGCGAACCTTGCGGGTTCCGTGTATCCCGACCAATCGCTGTATCCGGCCAACTCGGCACCCGAGCTCGTCCGGCGGATCAACAACGCACTCAAGCGGGCTGACGAGGTCGAGTGGTCCGAGGGCGAGACATCGACCGACTGGTTCGTCCCGATCGTCGCCGACGCGGAGTCGGGTTTCGGCGGAGCGCTCAACGTCTTCGAGATCACGAAGAGCTTCATCGAGGCCGGAGCCGCGGCCGTTCATCTCGAGGATCAGCTTTCGTCCGAGAAGAAGTGCGGGCACATGGGTGGCAAGGTGCTCATTCCCACGGCGCAGCATGTCAGGACACTCAAGGCGGCCAGGCTGGCAGCGGACGTGATGGGTGTGCCGACCCTGATCGTTGCGAGGACCGATTCGCTCGGCGCCAACCTCCTGACCACGGACGTCGACGAACGCGACCGCGTCTTCTCCACCGGCGAACGCACACCCGAGGGGTTCTTCAAGGTCAACAACGGCATGGATCAGGCGATCAGCCGTGGACTCGCCTATGCACCGTTCGCCGATCTCGTGTGGTGCGAGACCTCGACACCGGATCTCGACGAGGCGAGACGGTTCGCAGACGCGATCCACGCGGAGTACCCGACCAAGATGCTGGCCTACAACTGCTCACCGTCGTTCAACTGGAAGCGCCACCTCGACGATGCGACAATCGCGACCTTCCAGAAGGAGCTCGGTGCCATGGGCTATCGCTTCCAGTTCATCACCTTGGCGGGTTTCCACAGTCTCAACGCATCGATGTTCGACCTCGCACGGGGCTACGCGGAGCGGGGCATGGAGGCCTATGTCGAGCTCCAGGAGCACGAATTCACGATGGAACCCGCCGGCTACACCGCAACGAGACACCAGCGCGAGGTCGGTGCCGGCTACTTCGACCAGGTGAGCCAGGTCATCACCAGGGGTCAAGCCTCAACGCTCGCCCTCGAGGGCTCAACAGAATCAGAACAGTTCTACGACGGAACGGAGTGAGCTGTCAGCTTTTGGCTCTTGGCTCTTGAGATCGAATCCCGATGATGAACGAGTACGTATCGGGCGAATCGGTACTCGGTACTCGGTACTCGGTATTCGCACTCTGTAAGCCGTGAGCCGTCAGCCGAACTGCGCCATCACCCCTGATGCAAACAACTCCATCGACTCCGGATGCGTTGCTGAGTCCGGGAAGTTGAGGATGACGTAGTCGCAGCCCTGGTCCTGGTACTCACCGAGGAGCTCGACAATCGCCTCTGGGGTACCGACGGCGGCTTGATGCTTACCGAACCATCGGCCCATGGTGTCGTCAGCGTCGGCGACGACGGTCGCAAACCGGTCCCTGATCGAACCGCGCCGCTGCGCGACGGCGGCGTCGTTCTCACCGATGATGACATTGAGACTTGCCGACTTCGTGATCTCTGACGGGTCACGTCCGATCCGCTCGCAGTGCGCCTCGAGCACGTCACGCTTGTGGCGGAACGATTCGGGTGTCGTGCCGAAGTTCGTCGCATCCGCGTACTTGGCAGCCGTCCGCAACGTGAGCTGCTCGCCGCCTCCCGCAACCCAGATCGGGATGTGTGGGTCCTGCACGGGCTTGGGTTGCGAGATCGCCCCGTCCAACCTGTAGTACTTCCCTTCGAAGGACGCCTCGTCCTCGGTCCACAGCTTCTTCATGATCTGGACCGCCTCGTCGAGCTGTCCGAGCCGCACCGACGGTTCAGGGAAGTCGTAGCCATACGCGTTGAACTCGTGCTCGTACCATCCCCCGCCGATACCCATCTCCAGACGACCGTTCGACAGCACATCGATCGACGCAGCGACCTTGGCCAGGTATGCGGGCGGGCGGTAGCCATTGCACGTACACATCTGCCCCAGTCGGATGGTGTCGGTCGTCACGGCCAAGGCGGCCATCACCGTCCACGCCTCGTAGGTGACTTCCTGGGTCGGCTCGGGAATGGTGTGGAAGTGGTCGTAGACCCACACCGAATCGAATCCGAGGCGCTCGGCCTGCTTGGCTACTCCGAGCATCGTTGCCCAGTGTTCTGATCGCGGCACGTCGATGAGATCGACACGCCATCCCTGTGGTACGAAGGTTCCGAATTTCATACGGCGACTCTAGGTGATATCCGGACCGTCGACTGACGGTGCTACTGCGGCCTCGACGATGATGCGCGCCGTGTCAAGCGGCGCCTCGTCCCCGATGGCGTGCCCGACCCCGCGCAACACCACGACCTCGGGTGCATCGAGTGCTGCGATGATGGGAGCGGCCAGTTCCTCAGGGATCATGACGTCCAGTTCTGCGACAACAACGGTCGCCGGTGCGGTCACCCGGCGCGCAGCAGCAACGGCACCCTGATACTCGTGACAAACCCGCAGGTCCGAGACGAACGTATCAGCCCTGAGGGAGTCGTATTCCGCGACATGGGCATCGATAGCCGCACCGTGGGTCTTGTCCGCACCAAGGGAGTGCGACCACTTCGTGACCTTTGCGATGAGCACCTCGGGACTCTCGGGTTCGAGGAGTGCACTCGAGATGACAAGCGGTGCACCGGTGCACAGCAGGACAAGATGCGCTATCCGGTCCGGGATCCGGCCGGCAACCTCGAGAGCCACGAGCGATCCCATCGAATGGCCGGCAAGGACGATCTGCGAATGGTCCAGATCGACGATCCGATGCGATACCCAGTCTGCGAAACCCTCGACACTGCCAGGATGAGCGTCCGTGGAATCTCTTCGTCCGGGTAGGTCAAGGGCGAGCCAATCAACGCCGCGGGCCGTCACCGCATCCCCTACCGCCTGCCAGACGATGCTGTTGTCCCCCGCACCGTGGATCATCACCACCTGTGGCGAGTCAGGCAACTCGGTGCCGCCCGAGACCGAGAACGGCGCCGTGGGTGATCTCCCTCAACAGGATCCGCAGTTCCTCGTCGCCGAGGCCGGATGCGAACATGGCATCGGCCGACCCGGAACTCAGCCTCCAGATGGCGGACGTCCCGAATCTGGCCTCCTCGATGGTGAGCTGTGGGTTCAGCGCAACGATCGCGTTGGCCCACGAATCCTGGTATCTGGCGTGGTTCGAGGACGCAAGCTGCTGGTACTCCTGCGGCAGGAACCTCAGATCCTCGATGAGGAGCGTGAACTCGGCGCGTTGGGTGACGGCCAACCGGACATGCGTGTCGATCAGCAGGTCAAGGGCTTCGCTGGGTTCCAGATTCTCGGCCGCGTCGATGCCTTCCCTGAGCATCATCCAGATCCGGTCGAGGACCGCGATGAGGATCTCGTCTTTGCCTGCGAAATGCCGATACACGCCAGGACCCGTGATGCCGGCTGCAGCGCCGATGTCGTCGATACCGGTCGCATGGAACCCGTGTTCGTAGAACAGCTGGGTAGCCGCAGCAATGATCTGATCGCGCCGCGCACGCCCGCGCTCGGTGGTGGGACCGTAGGTGTACTCGGCCTGTTGCAACTCAGATACCTACCGCATCCGCAAGACGGTCACGGTACAGATCCACCGATCCGAAGAGCAACGAGGTCGACTTGGCTCTCTTGAAATACAGATGCGCCTCGTGCTCCCATGTGAATCCGATGCCACCGAGCACCTGGATCGTGTCACCCGCAACCTTGACGAAGGCGTCGGAACACACCGATCGGGCGAGGGGAACCGCAATCGCGGCCTCGTCCGGATCATCGATCGAGGCAGCGGCATGCCACGCCACAGAGCGGGCCTGCTCGACCGCGACGAGCATGTCGGCGCACTTGTGCTTGACGGCCTGGAAGGATCCGATGGCACGGCCGAACTGGTACCGGGTCTTGGCGTACTCGACGGAGATCTCAAGGCACCGCTGTGCACCACCGACCTGTTCTGCGGCCAGACACGTCACCGCGACATCGAGCCCGTGCACGACCGCCTCGCCGGCATCAACCATCACGTCCTCATCAGACACCGATACCCCGTCGAATGCGACAGCGCCGAGCGGTCGGGTCGCATCGAGCGAATTGGTCGGTTCGATCGTGACACCTTCGGCATCGGCACCGACCACGGCAACGGCAAGCTTGCCGTCGATCTGTGCAACCACGACGAGCGTCGTGGCGTTCGGTGCATCCGTGACGAACCTCTTGGTTCCGGTGAGGATCCACGAATCGCCGTCCTTCGTCAACGTCGTCCCCATGTCGGCGAGCTGGTCATGTGCATGCTCGTACACCGCAAGGGTCGGAATCGACTCGCCGCTCGCGATGTCGGGCAGCAACCGCTCACGCTGTTCGTCGGTACCGGCGTGCATGATCACGGTTGACGCGACGACACTCGACAGCAACGGGACCGCTGCCACGACGCGTCCCAACTCCTCGAAGACGACGGACGACTCCGACAACGTCATTCCCGCCCCGCCGAATTGTTCGGGGAGATGGAGACCGATCACACCCATCTCCTTGAGTCCCTCCCACACGCCCGAGTCGAAGGCGGCGTCGGTCGTCGAAAGCTCGCGGACGACGTCGAAATCGACGGCCTGGGCAAGGAATTCGCGCAATGTCGAACCCAACATGGTCTGCTCATCGGAACGGACGAACGAGATTGCGTCAGCCACGGGGCACGTCCTTCCATGGCAGGTCCTTGTCCACCCTGGGTTCTCCGGGGAGGCCGAGGACACGCTCGCCGAGAATGTTGCGCATGATCTCGGACGTCCCGCCCTCGATGCTGTTGGCTCGCGCCCTGAGGAACTCACGCTGAGGGCTCAACTCCCTGTCCTGCATCCGTGTGTCATACACAGTCGACTCCAACGTGTACCCCTCCGGAAGCAGGGCACCTTCGAGGCCCATGAGCCCGACGACGAAGGCCGTGATCTCCTTGTTGAGATCCGCCCACGCCAGTTTGCCGGTCGAGCCCTCGGGTCCTGGTACGCCCGCTGTCATGTTCTCGGTCGCTCTCATGGCGGTGAGGCGCATGGCTTCCACTTCGCCCCACAACCGTGCAAGTTCTCGCCGGTCCGATTGCGAGCCCGATCCGGACTCCTTCCACGTCTCGATCGCCTTTGCAATGGTGCCGCTGTTTC
Organism: uncultured Acidimicrobiaceae bacterium; assembly: GCA_964505525.1. GTDB lineage: Bacteria > Actinomycetota > Acidimicrobiia > Spongiisociales > UBA5794 > UBA5794. The sequence goes on from CAZDIQ010000004.1 coordinate 32,525, forward strand.
TCGGGAATGTGTTTCCTCCGATGGCGACGCGTTCGTTCATGAGTGTGGTCGTTGCCACCCTCCAGCCTGCGCCGACATCGTCGATGCGCTGACTGTCGGGGATCACCGCATCGTCGAAGAACACTTCGTTGAACTCTGCCTCGCCGGTGATCTGGTAGAGCGGACGTACATCGACGCCGTCGGCGTGCATGTCCACGATGAAATAGGTGAGCCCCTTGTGCTTCGGCTGATCAGGATCGGTGCGCGCGACGAGCATGCCCCACTTTGCGATGTGCGCAAGCGTGGTCCAGACCTTCTGACCGTTGATCAACCACTCGTCACCATCCCTGACCGCTCTGGTCGACAACCCGGCGACGTCGGAGCCGGCACCGGGCTCCGAGAACAGTTGACACCACACCTCGTCGACGGTGAACATCGGGCGCAACCAACGTTCCTTCTGCTCGTCGGTTCCGTGGGCCGCCAGCACCCCGGCACCCATGCCGATCCCGATGAGGTTCGCACGGCGATTCCACAACGGCGCGCCGGCTTCGTCCAGTTTGCGGCCCACGAGCTCGCGGTACTTCGGCGACACGCCGAGTCCGCCGAATCCGACCTCGTAGTCCGGCCATGCGAGACCGAGATCGAATTGGGCACCCCAGAACTTCTTGGCCTCGGTGGTCGCAACGGGGAAATCGGTGAAGAGTTTGCCGAGTGCGTCCTCGACCTTGGCCCTGTCGGTGTCCAACGTCGTCATGACCCCTCCTTCGTCGGTGCACCCATGACCACGAGGCTCAGCGTATCGGCGACGAGGGCCGGTGTTTCCACGCCTTCGATCTCGATGACCACGTGCTGGCCGATCAGATACCGCCCTGGTGACTTCTCGGTGAACGATGCGAAGGTGGAAATGAGCCTCACCCTGCTCCCGGCGGTCACGGGGTTGAGAAACCGCACCTTGTCGCTGCCATAGTTGATCACCATCGCCACTCCCTCGGGAACGACGAGCGAGCCGGCGCCGAGATATGGCAGGAGCGACAGCGTCAGGAATCCGTGGGCGATGGTCGACCCGAACGGACCCGCGTTCGCCGCATCGACATCGACATGGATCCATTGATGATCAAGCGTCGCGTCGGCGAACGCGTTGATGCGGTCCTGGTCGATCGTGAACCAATCTGATCGATGGGTCTCCTGACCGATGTACGTCTCTATCTCATCGAACGGAACGACACGCATGGGACTCCTCGTGACCGTATTGTGGACCAGTCGTGATTGTGAACGAGAGTTTACATGCGAATGACCCTCGTGTGCGTTCCAGCGACAGTGTTCGATCCGAAGAAGGGGATGGAAGTGGATACCAGGGACAAGGTAGTGGTGGTGACGGGAGCAGCAAGCGGTATCGGGGCCGCCATGGCCCGCCGATTCGCGGACGAAGGAGCCGGTGCCGTCGTCGTGCTCGACATCAACGAGGCCGGCGCCCGAGAAGTTGCCGATGGGATCGGTGGCGTCGCATTCGGGCTTGACGTGTCCGACGATGCGGATACCGAGAGGGTCATCCGCAGGATCGAGGACGAGTTCGCACGGATCGACATCCTGTGCATGAACGCCGGGATAGCGACAGGGGGTTCTGTCGATGCGCCGAACGACGTGTGGCAGAACACGTGGGATGTCAACGTCATGGCGCACGTGTATGCAACCCGATACGCACTCCCTGGCATGCTCGAGCGTGGATCGGGATATCTCGTGCACACGGCGTCTGCCGCGGGACTCCTGACCAACATCGGAGCCGCTCCGTATTCGGTGACGAAGCATGCCGTCGTGGCACTCGCCGAGTGGCTATCGGTCACCTATGGCGATAGAGGAATCGGCGTGTCGGTGCTGTGCCCGCAGTTCGTCGACACTCCGATGCTCGACACATTCAGTGACGGTCCCCAGGAATTGCGGTCGTGGGTCCATGACATAGCGGTGTCGCCCGAGGAGGTCGCGCAAACGGTCATCGACGCAGTCAGATCGGAACGGTTCCTGATACTTCCGCACCCTGAGGTAGCGACGTACTTCGAGCGAAAGGCGACCGACTACGACAGGTGGCTTGCGGGTATGCGATCCCTCCAGGCAAGTGTCAATCCGATCACGGATTGACCGCAAACACGACCTTGCCCGTGACGGATCGCGATGCGAAGACGTCGTACGCAGCCTCGTAGTCGTCAAGGGCGAACGCCTGTGTCACCCGCGGAGCGAGCCGACCACTCACGATCAGATCGAACATCTCATTCATGTTCTGAACGTTGGCATCCGGTTCGTTCGCTGTGAACGCACCCCAGAAGACGCCGACGATCGATGCTCCCTTGAGCAGTGGCAGGTTCAGCGGGATCGCGGGGATGTCACCCGCGGCGAATCCGATCACCAGGTGCCGACCCTTCCATGCAATGGACCGAAAGGCCTGCTCCGACAGGTCACCACCGACCGGGTCGTACACGACGTCGACACCCTTGCCACCGGTGATCTCCTTGATCCGTTCCCGCAGATCCTGGGTCGCGTAGTTGATCGTTTCCACAGCGCCGAGCTCGCGACAGAAGTCGAGCTTCTCGTCGCTGCTTGCGGCCGCTATGACGCGGGCACCCATGAGGACCCCGATCTCGACCGCTGCCGCACCGACGCCACCAGCCGCACCGAGCACGAGGAGCGTCTCTCCTTCCGCGAGCCGGGCGCGTTGCTTCAGGGCGTGATACGACGTCCCGTACGCGATATTGATCGATGCCGCCACCTCGAGCGGGACGTCATCCGGTACCTCGACGCAGGCGGCCTCGTCGACCAACCACTTCTCGGCAAAGGCGCCGATCGTGTTGTACGCCGACACCCGATCCCCGACCTTGACACGCTCGACACCCTCGCCGACAAGCGACACGATGCCCGCGGCCTCGAAACCCGGGACGAATGGCGGTTCCGACTTGATCTGGTACAAGCCCCGGATCGTCAGGAGATCGGGAAAGTTGAGGCTCGCAAAGGCGACATCGATCACGACCTGTCCCTGTCCCGGTATCGGGTCGTCGAGCTCGACCACCGACAGGCGGTCGGGACCACCGAGTTCCGTGCAGAGAATCGCCTTCACGATGCCACTTCGAACAGTCCGGCTGCACCCTGCCCCCCACCGACACACATCGTCACGACGACGTACCGCGCCCCTCGGTTGCGTCCCTCGATGAGCGCATGCATCACCATGCGCGATCCACTCATCCCGTACGGGTGACCGATCGAGATGGCTCCACCATTGACATTCAATCGGTCGTTCGGGATCCCGAGTTCGTCCCTGCAGTAGATCACCTGGACCGCGAAGGCCTCGTTGAGTTCCCACAGGTCGATGTCGCTCATCGACAGACCGGCGTTGGCAAGCAGTTTCGGCACGGCGAACACGGGTCCGATACCCATGACGTCGGGATCGACACCGGCGACCGCCATGGAGCGGTAGTAGCCGAGCGGCTGCAGTTCCCGTTCGGCAGCGACGTCGGAGTTCATCACGACCATCGCCGCCGCGCCATCGGACAGTTGGCTTGCATTCCCAGCGGTGATGGTCCCACCGACCACCGGTGGCAACGAGGACAGGCCCTCGATGGTTGTTCCCGGCCGGTTCCCTTCGTCGATCGCCAATGTGACGTCCTCGAACGTGACTTCGCCGGTCTCGCGGTTCCTGAGCTCCTTGGATGCCGTCACGGGGACAATCTCATCGTCGAACGCACCCGATGCCTGCCCTGCGGCCGTTCGCTCCTGGGACTGCAGCGAGTACTCGTCCTGTGCCTCGCGCGAGATACCGAATCGTTCGGCAACGACCTCTGCCGTCTGGAGCATCGGCATGTATGCGGCGGGATGCAAGGCGACGAGTGCAGGGTCGATCATGCGGAAGGCGTTCGTGTGCTCGTTCTGGGCGAGCGATATCGATTCGACGCCGCCGGCAACGACCACATCCATCCCGTCGTGCAGGATCTGCTTTGCGGCCGTGGCGACCGACATCAGACCGGACGAACACTGACGATCGATCGTCATGCCGCCGACCGTCGTCGGTAGGCCCGCTGCCAGGGCGGTCAATCGGCCGATGTTCGGAAACTGTGTGCCCTGTGGCATCGCACAGCCCACGATGACGTCATCGACCTCGGCAGGGTCGATGCCAGCCCGCTCGACGGCAGCCTTGATCGGCACCGCACCGAGGCTCGGCGCCTCGAGATTGTTGAATGCGCCGCGGTACGCCTTGCCGATCGGAGTCCGCGCCGCTGAGACGATTGCTGCCTGTGTCATGTCGTCATCCCTGTGGACTCTGCGAGCCCGTCGCCTTGCCGATGAATTTCGTGCTCTGCTCGTTACCGCTGTGCAATTCGCGCTGACCTTCGCTCGAGATGATGTCGGCGAACCGATCCGCGATGTTCTCGGGGGTCCTGTCCTGCGGCGGGAACCAGACACCCTCGGTTTCAAGGATCCGGGTCACCGCGAATACACCAGCGCCCGCATCGAGGATGATGCCGTTGGGGCCGTCCCTCGACACGAGGTACAAGACACCGGGTGTGACCTCCTCGGGCTTGAGGAGTTCCTTGGCCATGTCGGGGAGCAGTTCGTCGGTCATGCGGGTGTGGGCCACCGGTGCGAGTGCATTGACCCTGATGTCGTATTTCGGGCCCTCGGCGCGCAACGTGTTCATCAGCCCGACGACCCCGAGTTTCGCGGCACCGTAGTTCGACTGTCCGAAGTTGCCGTACAGACCCGACGAGGAGGAGGTCACCACGATGCGTCCGTAGTTCTGCTCGCGCATCTGATCCCACACGGCCTTCGTGCAATTTGCGGTGCCCGTGAGGTGCACCTTGACGACGAAGTCGAAGTCGTCCATCGACATGTTCGCAAAGGACTTGTCGCGCAACACTCCCGCGTTGTTGATGAGAATGTCGACGCGACCCCACCGCTCGATGGCCTCGGCGACCATCGCATCAACGGCATCGCGGTCCGTAACGTCTGCCGCATTGGCGATCGCCTCGCCACCTCGCTGCGTGATCTCATCAACCACTGCTTCGGCAGCGGTCTGGGAAGCACCGGTCCCGTCCCTCGCACCGCCAAGGTCGTTGACAACGACCCTGGCACCGCGTTCTGCGAGGCCAAGCGCGTGGGAGCGTCCGAGCCCCTGACCGGCACCTGTGACAATCGCGACCTGTTCATCAAACGTAATCATGGAGTCGGTTACCTCGTGTGTTTCGGTGTTAGCGGTCGTTCACATTGTACGCAGGGAGCCGATGCGAAGTTCTCGATCGGGTCGTCACAGGTCGGTTGCTGCGGTGCTCTCAGAAGAAGAGGTATCCGCCGTCGATCGTGATCGTGTCCCCGGTGTGCCACGAGCTCGCATCCGACGCCAGATAGACCGCTATGCCTGCGAAATCCTCAGGTCTCCCCCACCGACCGACCGGGATGCGCGGTTTGACGTGTTCCTCGAATCGATCGCCCTCGATGAAGCGGTCCGTCATGCCGGTGACGACCCACCCTGGCGCGATGGCATTCGCCCTGATCCCGTGGCGTCCGTACTCGACGGCAAGGCCCTGGATCAACGCTCGCACGCCTGCCTTGGTGGCCGCGTAGTGCTCGCCACGTGGGAACCCGGAATCGGCGGAGACCGAGGATGTCACGACCAGCGAACCCGAGCCTCGTGGCTTCATGTGCCTGACGGCCTCGCGGAACGTCCAGAACACACCCTCCATGTTCACACCGAAGATTGTCCGCCATTCCTCGGTCGTCATGTCCTCGAACCGCGTGTTGCCCGCTCCGACACCGGCATTCGCAAACACAACATCAACCTTGTCGAACGCCGCGAGGGTCTCGGCAAAGGCCTCGACCACCTGCTCCTCGTCGGACACATCCACGGCGAGCGCGATTGCCCGACCTCCGTGGGCGAGCACCGCCTCGAGGGCTTGCTGGTTCCGCTCGTCGTTGCGCCCCCATATCGCGACAGATGCACCGGCCTTGGCAACGGCCTCGGCCATCCCGAGACCGATACCGTTGTTCGCCCCGGTGACGAGAACAACCTTCCCTGTGAGATCGAACAAGTCGGACATGGTGCCTCCGTGGATCGTCAGGAGATCGATTGTAGAAACAGGTAGCGACGTTCGACGAACGCCATCGCCAATGCATCGAGTTCCTCGGGACCACTTGTACCGTTGTGCAGATGCGAACACCGATTGTTGCCCTCAGCCTCGCGGCGATCCTGCTCGCAGCAGCATGCGACACGCGGCCGGAATCGCCTGCGTTCCATGAGACCTCGACGACATCAACGACACTGCCAGCCCCAGCCACGGGCTCGTCGACGACCACCGTCACCCTCCCCCCCGAGGAAACGCGTGTGACGGGAACGGTCGTATCCGTCACCGATGGCGACACCGTCAAGATCTCCATCGACGGGACGACGCATGACGTGCGCCTCCTGGGGATCAATGCACCCGAGCTCGACGAGTGTTGGGGTAACGAAGCGACCCATGCCTTGACGCTTCTCGTCGACGGGCAAGAGGTGCTCCTCACCACCGGGCCTGAGGACATTGATCCGTTCGGTCGGCTCCTTCGCTACCTGTATCTCGACAGCGCCGATGAGCCCGTCTTCGTGAACGCCGAGATGGTGGCAACGGGCAACGCAGTCGGTCTCCAGGACGGGTCCGAACATGCGGCGCCATTCAAGGCATCCGAGGCGCGAGCCTTCCAATCCGGTTACGGCATGTGGGCAACGTACGCGTGCGGAGTTGTCGAAGGGATGGGCGATCGGCCCGTCATCCGTGTCTCAGAACTCGTCTCGGACCCTTCCGGTCCGGATGCCGCCGCTCTCGGCAACGAATACATCACGATCGTCAATGAAGGCTATGACAGTGTGTCCATCGCCGGATGGACATTGCGTGACGAATCGTCGACGAATCGGTTCACCTTCGCTTCCGGCGAGAGGTTGGATCTCGGCGAAAGCATCACGGTCGTGACCGGCTGCAGTGGCGGACCTGCTGGCGCCGTGCACTGGTGCAGCGAACAGGCGGTCTGGTCGAACACCGGCGACACCGCAATCGTTCACGACAACCTCGGCAATGTGGTGGTGTGGCATACGTTTGGACCCTAGGTCAGACTCAAGATCCAAGATCCAAGATCCAAGATCGCTATTCGCTTTCCGCTTACCGCTTTCCCAAGAGCGAATACCTAGTTCGGCGAATACCGAATACTGAATACCGAGCTCACAGGGTCCCGGTGCTGGCTAGAAGCTAAAAGCTTAAAGCTAAGAGCTGAGCCCTGAGAGCTGAAAGCTGAAGGCTGAGAGCTGAAAGCTGAAAGAGCTCAGTTCCGATTGCGCTCGGCAACGCTCTTCATCTCCATGAACAGTCTCAGGTAGTCGGGGCCGCCGGCTTTTGCGTTTGAGCCTGACATGTTGAATCCGCCGAACGGTTGGACCCCGACGAGGGCACCAGTGATCTTGCGGTTGAGATACAGGTTGCCGGCATGGAAGTCGCGCTTTGCCCGTGCGAGCCGTTGATCGTCGTTCGAGTAGACGCCACCGGTCAGACCGAACTCCGTACCGTTCGCAATGTCGAGGGCGTGATCGAAGTCCCTCGCCTTCAACACCGAAAGCACCGGCCCGAAGATCTCGTGCTGGGCCAGACGCATCTCGGGTTCGACGCCGACGAAGATCGTCGGTTCGATGAAGTACCCACCGTCCTTGTCGACCGGCAGACCACCCATGACCACCGTGGCCTCGTTCTTGCCGGATGCGATCTCGGCGAGGACGGAAGCGTGCTGGGCCGAGGAGATGACAGGTCCGACAGGATGGTTCTCGATTGCGGACCCGACGGTCAACTTCGAGGCGATGTCGACGACCGCGTCAAGCAATTCGTCGTGGACGGAGTCGAACACGATCAACCGCGAGAGCGCAGAGCACTTCTGACCCTGGAAACCGAACGCGGAACGCACGACGTCGGCCGCTGCCTCTGCGATGTCCACGGTGTCGTCGACGATCAGCGCATCCTTGCCACCCATCTCGAGGTATGCCCGTTTCAACCACACCTGGCCCTCATGGACCTTGGCGGCACGCTCAGCAATCCGGAGCCCCACATCCTTTGACCCGGTGAAGTTCACGAACCGCGTCCGTGGATGGTCGACGAGTGCGTCGCCGATCGCACCTCCTGATCCCGGCAGGAAGTTGACGACGCCGGGAGGCAGTCCGGCATCCTTGAGCACCTGCATGAACGCCCACGTGATCATCGGGGTGTTCGAGGCCGGCTTCATCACGATCGTGTTGCCAGCGGCCACGGGACCCATCACCATCCCGACAGGGATTGCGAGGGGGAAATTCCACGGAGGGATGGCCACGCCTGCACCCATGGGGACGTGGAACGACGAATTGGTCTCACCGTCGACCTGGACGACATCGACCGGTTCGCTCATGCGGATGGCCTGGTGGGCGTAGTACCTACAGAAATCGATCGCTTCGGCCACGTCTGCCTCTGCCTCTGCCCAGTTCTTGCCGGCCTCGTAGCTCTGCCACGCTGCCATCTCGAACTTGCGCTCGGCAATGATGTCCCCGACGCGGTGCACCACGGCCGCACGTTCCTCGGCTGTGCGCCGCGACCAGTCCGCGTACGCAATCCAGGCGGCATCGAGGGCATCGTCGACGTCTCCGCGCGAAGCCGACGCCGATGAACCGACAAGTCGGGACGGTTCGGACGGATCGACCGACTCGATCGATGCTTTGGTGTCGAGCTCCTTGCCACCGATGACGAGCAGAGCGCGCTCTGCAAGCTTGGCGGTCACTCGATCGATCCCCGCGCGATATTTCTTGGCATTCGCTGGGTCGGAGAAGTCGGAATATCGCTCGGGTGCGTATGGCGGGAGCACGGATGCCTCCTGTTCGGCGTGTGGGTCCGAGGGTACGCCACCATGGGATGACAAGCTGCATGAACCCCCAACTTTCACTCTAGGGCGCCGTGTTCCTGCCGATACTCGACAGATGGAGAGAGCCCATGTTCTGGTTGTGGAGGATTCAGATTCGGTTCGCCGACTGATCGAGGTATGCCTGCGCGTCCTCGACGTCGTCGTCTCCTCGGCGCCCGACGGACCCCAAGGCATCGAGGCGATTCACGCCGACAAGCCCGATGTGGTCGTCCTTGACATCGGTCTGCCGGGGCTCGACGGCTGGGAGGTTCTCCGCCAACTCCGTGCCGACCCCGCAACCGAGCATCTCAAGGTGCTCGTCCTCACAGCCCACGCTCAGCCCGAGATGGCGGACCGCGCAGCCCAGGGTGGAGCCGACGCATTCATGACGAAGCCGTTTCGTCCAGCGGATCTCCGCGAGCAGGTCGAGAAGCTTCTGACCCTGTAACGGGTCGCATCAACCCAAGCGCACGAGGCCCTACCCTCGGCCCATGCCAACTGCGATCCTCATCGCCAACCCGTCAGCCTCCCAATTCACAGGTGGGCTCTTTCGCGAGGTCGTGACCGCGCTCACGCACGGCTACGACCTGACGACACAGTGGCCGGTGAGCGGTGCAGAGACGCTGAGTGAGTCGAGGCTCGCAGCCGAGGCCGGCGTCGATGCCGTGTTCGCCATGGGAGGTGATGGGGTTGCCCATCATGTCGCCAACGGACTGGTCGGGTCCCAGACCGCCCTTGGTCTCATCCCTGCGGGTACGACGAACGTCCTTTCGCGGATCCTCGGGATCCCACAGAACCCGAGGAAAGCCGCCGAGGAGGCGGTCACCTACAGCCCGATCCCGACGAGAATCGCAAAGTTGAGTGGCACATCGGCATCGGGACCGATCAACCGCATCGCCACCTTCTCGGTCGGTATCGGTTTCGATGCGGCCGTGGTCGAGGCAGCAGAACGCAGGCCATACGCCAAGCTCAGGTTCGGGGGTGTGCACTATGCCTCGACTGCCCTCGGAAGGCTCACGTCGGAATGGAGGGGTCGATTGCCGAATCTGCGGATCGACGTGGAGGACGAGACGTTCGACGCCGTCGCGGCACTCACGCAGGTCCACGATCCCTATACCTACTTCGGGCGGGTCCCTCTCCACCTCACGCCGACTCCTCCAAACGGTCTCGCAACGCTCGCCGTCGACGAGCTCGGGTTCAGGAATTCGACGGGTCTGCTCGCCCGCGCGGTCACCAAGCGCGGTCACATCGATCGAAAGGGCATCCGTGTGTGGTCCGAGTACGCCGAATTGACCGTCACAGCGGAACCCGCGACACCGTTCCAGGCCGACGGTGAACTTCTCGGCTCAGCAGTGTCGCTCACGATCCGAGCTGCGGAAGACGAATTGACCGTCCTGCGACCGATCGACTGACATCAGTCGGTGTTCAATCCGTATCCGTGTCGGTGCTTGCTTGCCTGCGGTCGGACTTCGAAGCGTCACCCGTCCGATCGACGATGGTCACGTGTTGGTACGGGATCTCGATTCCTTCCCGATCGAAGCGAGCCTTGATCCTCTTGAGGAACTCACGCTTGACCTCCCATCGACTCTCAGACGTCAAGGTCATGAGAACGCGGATGTCGATGGCAGAGTCTCCGAACTTGTTGACACCGAGCATCTCGGGGGCTTCGAGGAACCGATCCCGCCACTGCGGCTCGATCGCAAGAGCGGTCGCCTCATCGATGATCACTGTCATTGCCCGATCCGGTTCGGTGTCATACGACACCGGGATGTCCACGACGAGGCGCGAGAACTCCGATGTCATGTTGGAGGCGACCCTGATCTGACCATTCGGTACGAAGTGCCGGTTGCCGTCAAGGTCACGGAGCACCGTGGTGCGAAGCTTGATCGATTCGACCGTGCCGCTCACTTCGGCGATCGTGACGACGTCGCCTATCGAGTACTGGTCCTCTGCGAGGATGAGGAAGCCAGCGATCACATCACGGACAACGTCCTGCGCCCCGAACCCGACGGCCACACCGACCGTCGAGGCAACGGCGATCAGGGGAGTCATCGGGATGCCCCAGACACCCATGATCGTGAGGATCACGATCACGATGACGGAAATCGAGATCAGCACACGGATCACATCGGCGATCGTCGCAAGCCGCTGACCGCGTTCGCGCTCCGCATCGCTGCCCGACGTACTGAGTTCGGCCTCGATCCTGTTCTCCCACCGGCGAATGCCCGTGCGAGCAATGGCTGTGGCAAAGATGGCGACCAACACCACAACGACAGTCGACACGATGTCCGATGCGTTCTCGGACCAGAAGCCACTCACGGCGTCGACAAAGTTGTCCCACACGTCTACACACCCGTCCTTGTTCGTCGTTCGTACCGGACCTCAGCCGCGGTCACACCCAACGACACGAATGATGCCATGGCGACCGCTGATTCGGTTGACCTCGTCGGGGACTCCGACAGCAGGGTCCATAGGCGATTCGCTACGACACCGACATCGGAAGCCAGACGGGTTGTGGCCGACTGTTTGACATCGAACCGCTCATCAAGAACCGTGGTGAGGTCTGCGACGTCAAGATCGGTTGATTCGTTCGCAGCCGCGATGGTCGTGACAATCACAGGATCGTCGTAGCCATCGGTAATCAGGTGGAGACGAAGGCTCTCGACGACGAGGGGTAGGGAACTGTTGAGGCGGTCCGCCTTGTTGAGAACGAACAGCATCTGGTCGCGGTACGCGCTCAGTGGGCGCAGAAACTCGTCGTGCACCATCACATCGGCATACTTTTCCGGGTCGAGCACCCATAAGACGGCATCGACGACCGACAGCACGGACGCAACAATCGAGCGATGATCCGTGAACGTGGAGTCGAAGTCGGGCAGGTCCACGAACACCGTGTGTGAGAGGGAAGCGACTTCGACCATCTCATCGATCCCGAGCGCATCGATGAAGGGTTGGATGTCACCCTCGAGTCCATCGGGGACGGCGGCGAGGGATCTCGATGTCGTCGGGCGTTCGATCCCGACCGTCGCCACCTGGGACCTGCACAGGGCGTTGAACAACGACGACTTGCCTGAACCGGTACCGCCGGCAAGAGCAACCACGAGGACTTCACCGAGAAAGCCGGCCCGCTGGCGGATCCTCCCCCGCAACGCCGCAAGTTCGTTCCAGTCGTCCTCGGGGAGGACCCCCTCCGAGCGGGCAAGGCAGACATCGACGAGGTCGCCGAGGGTTCTCAGATCAGGCATCGCGCCCCAGCCCTTCGAACGCCTCTGCGGCGGTCAGGAGCTCACCGGGCTTGTACCCACCCGCAGTGCGAAGAATCACGTGCCACTCGTGTTGCCTTGCGTGGGCCTGGGATTCGAGCAACTCTGTCAGATCGGCCGCAGCCTGACCGAGGACGCGATCGCGCGACCCTTTCAGCATTCTTGAGAACCTGCGCGGGGTGGGTCGATCAGCGTTGACGGCGGCGACCCAGCCGTGGGCGATGATCATCTCCCTGCTCGACTTCTTGCGGAACCCCAGTCGTGCGACGTCAAGGAGGTTCGATGTCACGCGGTCGCGCCAGTCGTCGAGTTCGGTCCCGATCTTGTCAGCATCCACTGGCCCGATGCTCTTGCGGATCCTGACCGCGAGGTCATTGGCCGAGATCCGTATCACCGATGCGTCGAACCGGTCCGCAAGATCGACCGCCCGCAGGACGAGTTCGTTCCTCGCCACCTGCCATGAGTCCGTTGCGACCGTACGCACGATCACCCGCGGTTCCGGCGCTTCGGCGAGGGCCTGTTGCACCTTGCCCAACTGCGATGCGCTTGCCGTCAATGAGGCTGCGATTCTTCGGCTCGACCCCGCGGCGGCGCGCTCAAGCACTCGACGGGTTGCGCTTGCGTTGTCGACCGGGTCGAGCCCCACGAGAGGTGACTCGTCGAACGTGATTGCCTCACCTTCGGAGAATGTGGCGAACGGCCTGATGCCGAGCCTTTCATGGATGGCATCCTCGAGCTGCTCACGCTCGCTCGGGTTTGCAGGTAGGCGATTGGCTATGAGCCGCATCTCTCCCGCATCTGATGCGGCCTTGATGTTGTGAGCCGTCGCCTCGTCCCCATATCGGATGGGAGTCACGACGACGAATGCAAGAGTGGCACCATCCAACACGGCGCCCACCGCGTCTTGCGCACGATCCCACGGCGGGGTGTCAAGTACGACGACACCGCTCGGCAAAGCGTCGGTCGGCACGAAGGTCTCGGCGCCATCGACGTCGGCGAAGTCGGGGGCACCGAACGCTGATATCGATGTTGTGGTCGGACGGACGGCTGACACCCCGGCCAAGGGCTTGCCGATGAGTGCATTCACGACTGACGACTTCCCGCTGCCCGCTGCGCCGGACACGACGACGATCACCGGATCGGACCCCAGACCTGCAAGCGCATCGATGGCGGCAGTCGCATCCTCGACACCCCGCGCCAGATCTGAGTCGAGCAGGATGTTCGGCACATGCGAGAGTGCGCTGCGCAGTTCGGTGAGTCTGTTCTCCACAAAGCCCATTTCAGCAGACACGGTGTCGTGATGAGTTCGTGAGTGGGTTCAGGCTATGCCTGCGAACAGATCGCCGTCGACTTCGGCCGCATCCACCCGCGTGCGCATCAACTCGAAGTCCTCCCACGGATAGACCTCTTCGACCAGATCCGAAGGGACGCTGAACCAGGTGCTCGTCGGATCGATCTGCGTGCGATGGGCTCGCAATGCGTCTCTCCCCTGTTCGGTGTGACCCGTCACGTCGATCTTCGTGTACACGCCGGCGGGATCGTCGACCGGTCGATCCGCGAGGCGATCGATCCACTCGGCGTATGGCGACATCCCGGTTCGCTCCCGCATCGCGTCGTCGAGAAGCCTGAGCTTTTCGATCGGAAAGATCTGGGGCGAATACAGCTTCTTGATCTCCCACGGCTCACCACTGTCGGGGAACCGATCCGGGTCGGAGGCGGCGTCGAACACCTGCAGTGAGATGTCATGCACCCGCAGATGGTCCGGATGCGGGTAGAACTCGTGTGCGTCATACCCGAGAACCACATCCGGTTGCTCGCGTCGGACGATGCGGACCACTCGCTCGAGCACGTCGTCGATCGGTTGGTTGCAGAACGCGAGCGGATTGGCGTTGTCGTCGCTTCCCGGCATGCCCGAGTCGCGGTATCCCAGAAGAATCACCTCGGCATACCCCTGGATCGCGGCCGCCTCAGCCAACTCTGCCTCTCGTACGGCCTTCAGGTTCTCGACGATCTCGGGCCGATCCATCTCCGGGTTGAGGATGTCGCCTGCCTCACCACCGGTGGCCGTCACGAGAACGCACCGCACTCCGCTCGCGGCGTACTTCGACACGGTGCCTGCCCCCTTGGACGACTCGTCGTCCGGGTGGGCATGGAGAGCAAGAATTGTGTGGGCCATCGCAGCGAGAGAGTAACTGAGATCTCGGATGACGGTGGTGGCGGCTCAAAGAGCGAATACCGAATACCGAGTACGGAATACAGAAGCGGGACCGATTCGCTTGGTCGGTATTCGGTATTCGGTATTCAGTACTCGGATTCAGGTATTCGTCGGTATTCGGTATTCGGTACTCGGTATTCGGATTCAGGTATTCGTCGGTATTCAGTATTCGGTACTCAGTATTCGGATTCAGGTATTCGTCGGTATTCGGTATTCGGTATTCAGTACTCGGATTCAAAGGTATTCCGGGCACCACCAAAAGCTCCCGTATCTGGGGCCTCCCCATATACTCCTGACAAGCCACTGTTCCCGTTATCGGAGTACCGATGACCTCCCACAAGACTCGACTTGCATTGTTCATCGCTGTGCCTGTCCTGCTGCTCTTTTTGCCTTTGTCGATCTACTTCGTCGACTCGGCTGCGGCATCGGACAAGGTGGCCCGCAATGTGAGCATCGAGGGTGTCGACGTGTCCCGATACACCCAAGCCGAGGCGGCAAAAGTCGTTGATTCACACGCTGATTCTCTGGCCACGGCGACGGTCACGGTCGAGGTCAACGGCAAGGAGTTCCAACTCGATCCAGCGGACGTTGGTGTGGAATTCGAACGCGATGCGGCGCTCGAACAAGCCATGTCGGAGAACAAGGACGGTCTT
Source organism: uncultured Acidimicrobiaceae bacterium (assembly GCA_964505525.1). Classification (GTDB taxonomy): domain Bacteria; phylum Actinomycetota; class Acidimicrobiia; order Spongiisociales; family UBA5794; genus UBA5794. The sequence continues at coordinate 47,548 of CAZDIQ010000004.1, forward strand.
TCGGGTTGGTTGCGGGCGTTCTCGACCGAGGTGGACGTCGCGGTGCGCGGACACATCGACCAGGCGATGCTCAACCGGGTGATCCGTGAGTGGGAGGAAGAGGCGATCCCGAACCCTGCATTCGAGGGTGCAGTGGTGATTGCCGCCCAGCAGGTGGTGCCTGAGTACCCCCACGGCGGTGTTGCGGTCGATCGCGACGCAGCGTTCACGCTCATCTCGGCCGCTGTGACCGACGGCTCCACCGACACGGTCGTCCTGCCGATCGTCGACAGCGAACCGACACTCACCGAAGCTGACATCGACGAGGCTACGCAGCGGGCACAGACGATCATTGACCGCGGCATCGTGCTGACGAACGAGGAATACGAATTCGAGTTCGTCGTCGACTCGGCCAGCACCGCACAAGCGCTCTCCGTCGAGGTCCTCGTCGGCAAGCCCTCCACCATTGAATTCTCGATCGACCCTGCAGTCATCGCCAGGCTCGCTGAGCAGCAGCGACCCGGTCTCGAGGTCGAGCCGACCGACGCAACGTGGGAGATCGTCCTCGTCGACGACTTCGAACCGGTGGATGACAACTACGAGATCACAGACAGCCCACTCGCCGGAGTCGAAGATCTCCCTGAGAACGACACGATCACACTGGTTCCCTCGAAGATGGGGACCAGTCTCAATGTGGACGTCGTCGTGGCAGCGGCCCAGGAGGCGGCCCTCGGCGACGGCACCGGTGACCTCGAGCTCGAGTTCACCCGTGCACCGGAATTCACAACCGAGGACGCTGAGGCTTTCGGTCCGCTCTACGAGGTGTCGGAGTTCACCACCTACAAGCCGGGCGTCAACCGCGCACACAACATCGATCTCATGGCCGACACCATCGATGGCCACATCGTTTGGCCGGGCGAGACCTTCTCGGTCAATGAGTTCATCGGCCGACGCACGATCGACAAGGGCTACCTATATGACTGTGCGATCGTCAGCGGCGAACTCTCGTGCGAGCAGGAGCAGGTCAACGTCGGCGGAGGCGTCAGCCAATTCGGCACCACGATCTTCAATGCGATCTTCTTCGGCTGCTACAAGAGGGTCGCGCACCAGCCACACAGCATCTATTTCACGAAGTACCCCGAGGGTCGTGAAGCAACGCTCGGCTACCCGTTGCCGGACGTGGCATTCGAAAACGACACCCAGGCGCCGGTCATCATCAAGACGAGCCACACGCCGCGATCCATCACGGTGACGTTCTTCGGGAACAACGGTGGCATCATCTGTGACTCGGAACGCTCCGAGCGCTCCGGCGTTGCAAGCCCGGTCGTGTCATACCAAACCGACCCCGCTGTGTTCGTCGCTCCTGGTGACGAGAAGGTCAAGTCCAAAGGATCCAAGGGTTGGTCGGTAACGGTCACCCGCACGTTCAAGGATGCCAACGGCAACCAGGTGCGCGACCCGGAGCCGTTCTTCTGGCGCTATCGCGGCGAGAAGAACGTCATCCTCGTGCACCCGTGTGACGTTCGCGCTGGTGGCAACGGCAAATGCCCGAGCCCGGTGCCGAGCGTCGTGGGGATGACCGAGAGCGCCGCGATCGCGGCGATCAAGGCGGCGGGGTATCCCAATGTCGTCGTGAACTACATCGACGCCCCGGGGAAGGCAGGCATCGTGGTCAACCAGAGCCACAACGGTGGCTATCCCGACGCAACAGCCAACATTTCGATCACGGTCGACCAGACCGACGACCCCCCACCACCACCGCCAGACGAATAACTACACGCGTGTAACCAGTGCGTCGAGTTGCTGGCATCGATTCCTACAATCGCGCGTGACGACCGATCCGGATCACACCCACCATGAAGTCCCGTAGAGCCCTTTTCATAGCGGTACCAGTCGCGATTTTGCTGATGCCGCTCGGCATCTACATCGCTGACCAGGCCACGTCGAAGGATGCCATCGCGCGCAACGTGATGGTGTCGTCCGTGCCCGTTGGTGGCCTCACTCCTGGCGACGCAACCATCGCTGTCGCTGAATACGAAGAGAGTCTGAGGGAATCACCCGGAGTATTCACCGTGAACGGTGCAACGTTCCAACTCGATCCGGTGGAGATTGGGCTGTCAGCGGACGTCCCAACCGCGGTGGCGGCCGCTACCGAAGCCAGGACATCGGGCGGACCCGTGTCCCGATTCCTTTCGTGGATCGTCTCGTTCTCGAAGTCAGAGGACATACCACTCGACGTCTCGTTCGACGACGAAGCGATCTCGAACGTGTTCGATGCGTGGGAAGCGACTGCCGTGCCGAACCCCGCTTTCAACGGCGGCGTCGCAGTGGTCAACGGCGAGGTGGTCCCTGAATACCCACGGTCCGGCGAGGCGATCGATCGAGAGTTCGCCCACACCCAGGTCGTGAACGAGATGAGCCGACTCGACAAGGCAGGTGTCGTTGTGCCGGTCGTCGAGCAAACACCCAAACTGACGAACGCCGACATCGATGCGGCAGCGGCCGAGATGGCACAGATGATCGATTCAGAGATCCGTCTGACGTCCCCCGATGTCGGGTTCAGGGTGGCCTTCTCCCCCGCCCAACTCGCATCCGCCGCCACTGCCGAGGTATCGGACGACGGGTCCGAAATCGTCACGACGTTCGATCCCGACGTCGTGCTGTCGATTCTCGAGCCACGAAGGTCCGAGTACGAGATCCAGCCGATCAACGCCCAAATCGACATCAACGTCGAGACAGACGCCATCAAGGTGATTGCCGGTAGGTCAGGAACGCTCCTCGACATCGACGGTCTGATCGTCGAGATGAAGGCAGCCGCACTCGGATCGGGAACAGGACTGTTCCCCTTGCTCGTCGGGGCGGAACCCGAACTGACGACCGCACAAGCCGAGTCGTACACCTCTCTCAAACCACTCGGCGGGTTCACGACCAACCATCCCGCAAACCAGGACCGCGTCGTCAACATCCAACAGATGGCCGACGATGTCGATGGCGCCATCGTGCTCCCGGGGACGATCTGGTCGTTGAACGACTTCATCGGTGAACGCACGGAGGCAAAGGGCTACATCCGTGCGCCGGCGATCATCAACGGCGAACCGTACTGCTGTGATCATGCTGCGAACATCGGCGGTGGCGTGAGCCAGTTCGCCACGACGCTGTACAACGCCGTGTTCTTCTCGTGCCTCGAGGACATCTACCACCGCCCGCACTCGTTGTACATCACGCGGTACCCACCAGGCCGGGAAGCGACCCTGGGAGTGCCCGGTCCCGATGTCCAGTTCGGGAACAACACCCAGACCGCCGTCGTGATCAAGACCGCGTATACCGATTCGTCGATCACCGTCAAGATGTACGGCGACAATGGCGGTCTTGAATGCACCGACGTCACCTATGAGCCCACCGACATCGTCAAGTTCACCGAAGAGCTCGTGGCCGACAAGGAAGGCAAACTCGCTCCGGGGGAACGGGTGAAGGAACGTTCGGGCACCGACGGGTTCCGCATCCGGGTCGACCGGCTCGTCAAGTATCCCGACGGAACGACAAAGACCGACCTCGAACTGACGTGGCGCTATGCCGCGCTCTCCGAGCAGTACCTGGTCCACCCGTGCGAGGTGACAGGCGAGCCGGTGAGGTGCCCGGTGAAACTCCCGAGCCTGTCGAACAAGACGTGGAGCGAGGTGCTGACACAGCTCGAGGCCCTCGGTCTGCTCGTGTCACGCACCGACGTGTTCGTCGACGACCCGGCCAAGGACGGTCTCGTCATAGGCCAGGATCCCGCCTCGGGCACATGGGTGGAAGCCGGTTCAACCATCAAGGTAACGATCGGCGTGTATGAGGAAGATGGGGATTAGAGCTTTCAGCTTTCAGCTCTCAGCTCTCAGCTTCCAGAATCCCGAATCGCGAATACCGAGTACCGACTCGCGCACCCTGGGTTCTGCGGGTACAAAAAGGTGCTCCCCAGCCCGCAGAACGACGGCTTCTCCGAGACTCCAGATTCAAGATCCAAGATTGAAGATTCTCGACCCACCTGCTGGCCTACAGCCTTTCAGGGCTGAAGGCTGAAGGCTGAAGGCTGAAGGCTGAAGGCTGATAGCTGACGCGAGC